>JAGHBT010000202.1 GCA_021160845.1 bacterium
ATGTTGATTCGATTAAGGAGGGAGAATTACTGGGGAAACATATTATTGAGGAGATAAGGGATGGGATCGGTAGGGATTTTGGAGATCTACGTGATATTATGCTTCGCACATCGAAATTGCTTGGGGAATTGACAAATTATATGGGGTTGATGATGGGTATTTTTCATTCTTACGGATTTATAATTAGGTTGGAGATTGTACAGAATGAGGGAACCAGGGGGCTTGTGATCTTAAAATTGTCCTCCGGTATGAAAAGAAGTGCGTATGTTGAATTTCCTAAGCACTATCCTTCTTATGTTTTAAGTGAGGCGAATCGATTAATTAATGATAGAGTCTCGGAATGTCCTTTAGAAGAAGCTGTGGAACGACTGAAAGATTTTATAAAGGAGAGTGTGGGGTTAGAAAGAGAGATAACTGAGTGTGTGACTATGAAGTCCGACAATCTCTTTGATTGGCCATATGATTTAAAGTATTATATTGGAGACATGAATCTTCCCCGGTATATACCTGAATTTAAGGATCCCCTTGTTTTGCAAGATTTGGTTACAATAATGGGACAAAGGGAATTAATGTTGAATATCATGAAAAAAAGGATGCGTCAGAATTTTACAATCACAATAGGTAGCGAGAATCAAACCTTGGAATTAAATAAATTTTCAGTCGTTACGCGGAGTTTTGGCAAGGAGAATAATAAGGGATTGCTTGGTATTGTAGGGCCTACAAGAATGAGTTATAAGCTGGTTTTTCCAATTCTCAATAGAATGGCTGAAGAGTTAGAGGGATAATAACCATCTATTGTAACTTGTCAGATGTTTCTCCGGAAGTGGAGGTTGGATCAAGTGGATAACGTAAAGAAAATTGCTGAAAAAAGAGATAAAATGCGAGAAAAAGAGAATAACAGGATAGAACAAAGTGAGAAAATAAACGAAGAGGTGTTTGGAAGTGAAAAAGGGGAAACAAAAGAAATAGAAAATAACCCTGTAAAGAAACATGGTTTTGGGGAAGTTCACGGAGGCAAAAAGAGAGCGGATAAAAAGAGTGGTAGTACCAAGAAATCTGTAAAAAAGCGTGAAAAAAAGAAAGGGAAAGATCTTGTTGATCTTTTGCAACACAAGAATATAATACTTGAAAATATTCGAAAAGAGCTTGATCAAACAAAAGAATTGCTTGAAATTAAAGAAGATAGATTGCTCAGGATGGTTGCAGAATTTGATAATTTTAAGAAGAGGATCAATCGGGAACAAAATTTGCTCAAGAAACGAATGTATGCTGATGTTCTGGGGGACTTGCTTCCGGTTTTAGACGATTTTGACAGGGCATTTGAAGCGCAGAAAGATCCTGTAGATGATTTCAGTAAGGGTATCAAACTTATACATAACAGATTAAATGGTATTTTAACAAATTTGGGTATAGAGGAAATTGACGCTAATGGACAAACTTTTAATCCGGAATTTCACGAAGCTATGGGTGAGATTGAAACCGATATGGTTGAGGTAGGGAAAGTGGCTCATGTAGTCCAAAAGGGTTATATGCTTGATAATGTAGTTATACGACCGGCAAGAGTTATAGTTTCAGGAACGAAGAAGGGAAAAAAGGAATAATTATTCTTGTCATAAAAAGAGGGTAAAGAAATGGAAAAAATAATAGGAATTGATCTTGGAACCACCAATTCATGCGTTGCTATTATTGAGGGAGGGGTACCTTCTATTATTCCGAACGCGGAGGGAAGCAGAACAACACCGTCTGTTGTAGCTCTGGCGAAAAATAATGAAAGGCTTGTTGGGGAATTGGCCAAAAGACAGGCAGTAACTAATCCTGATAATACTATCTACAGTGTGAAGCGATTTATGGGAAGGCAATATTCCGATGCTAAAGAAAAAGTAGGGAGTGTTTCCTATAAAATCAAGAAGGGAAAAGGGGATGAGTTGCTTGTTGAATTTGGAGATAAGAGTTATCGTCCTCAGGAGATTTCGGCGATGATTCTGCGGTCGATCAAAAGGTCGGCGGAAGAATATATTGATGCGGAAATTAATAAGGCCGTAATTACCGTTCCGGCTTATTTTAATGATTCTCAGCGCCAGGCTACAAAAGATGCCGGAAAGATAGCCGGGTTGGAAATACTTAGAATAATTAATGAACCTACTGCCGCTGCTATGGCATATGGTTTCGACAAGGACAAGTCTGGTAAGATAGCTGTGTATGACCTTGGTGGTGGAACATTTGATATTTCAATTCTTGAATTGAGCAAGGGTATTTACCAGGTAAAATCAACAAACGGAGATACCAACTTGGGCGGTGATGATTTTGACAGGTTGATTGCCGATTGGGTTGTAGCGCAATTTAAAGAAACGGAAGGAGTTGATCTTTCCAAGGATAAGATGGCTATGCAGAGGATTATTGAAGCAGCCGAGAAGGCAAAATGTGAACTAAGCTCGGTTCATGAAACAGGGATTAATCTCCCCTTTATATTTGTTGATGATGACGGAGCGAAACATCTGGATATTGTATTGAACAGAGCTGACATAGAAAAGCTCCTTTTGCCTCATATTAAAGCTACAATAGATCCCTGTAGAAAGGCTCTTGCTGATGCAGATATGAAGAT
>JAGHBT010000001.1 GCA_021160845.1 bacterium
CCTCATTCCTTCGAACAGAAGCATAGCAAGCTATTAAAACACCCGCACCCATAGAATTAAGCCATTTAACATCGGTTATATCAAAAATAAAATTTGTATTCCCTTCAGTGATAGCCTTTTTGATGACGTCCTGTATCTCTTGCGATTTTGGACCTCCGTCAATCTGGCCTATTAATTCAACAATCATCACATTATTTTCTTGCTTTATATCGATGGCCAGCATATCACTCTCCTCGCTTCAGATGACTCCATATCCCTATTTTAAGCGTAACCGAATAATACAACAATAACCCGTTTTACACCAACACAAAATTTCATTTCGCCATGATATCATTATCTCTCAAGGCTGTCCAGAGCTGAATTGCCGTCATTTTTTTCTAGAAGAAGCAGAGATTCTGATTCTTCGCATAAACTCCCTTTTGACCGACGGGTTTTTTAATGTTTCCTCACTTTCAACCGCAAGAGAGGGAAAAACATCCCTTACTGCTTTCGCAAAAAAACCATAGCCAAAGGCAACCGGAATATCATAATCAGAATTACCAAACACCTTTGTTCTCCCTATTCCGCAGGAAGGAGATTTACTCTTTAATATAAACCCGTCAGGAGAGAGGATAGATTTAAGGAACCTTAAAGAAAACTCCTTTATTTCCGAGGTTAAATCCCTTCCGGAAGAAGGTTGAATAAGCCTGTATTTTCCATCAAACAAAACCACGAAAATGCGATCCCTTGGAATTGGGAGACCGATTTCAACTTCAGGACAAATGGGGATCGGATTTATTTCAGCGATAATCTCTCTGACAGCAGATGATTCAACCCCAGAGGCGTCATACCTACATTTATCAAACCCAATGCACCTGCTTATAACAACCCTGGGTTTCGAAATGTTCTTCAAATCAGCCGCTCCATCCTGCGTTGTCGTTTTATTAACTCAAAAGAAGAAAAGGCAATTATATTAAACGGACATCCCTATCCCCCCGAATAACTCTCCCAATACGGAACGGATCCCAACGAAGTCCCTTTGCCTGAGATATTTTCACTTCATCTTCTGCCGGAATAATCACTACCATTCCAACCCCCATATTGAAGACTCTGAACATCTCACCCTTCGAAACTTCACCCCTCCGAGCTAAAAACTCGAAAAGAGCGGGCACATCCCAAGAAGCCGTATCTATTTCAACCGAGACATCTTCCGGCAATATTCTCGGAATATTGTCAATTATACCACCCCCGGTTATGTGAGCCAGTCCGTTAATACTCACATATTCAGACAGGATATTAAATTCATTCAGGTAACTGCGGTGAACTTCTAAAAGTTCTTCTACAACCCTTTTTCCAGTGCCCGGAATAATGTCATCCAATCCCAATTTTTCATCCTCAAAAATAATCTTTCTAGCCAGGGAATACCCATTTGTATGAAGGCCACTCGAGGGAAATGCCCAAATGGCATCCCCGGATTTAATCCTGCTCCCGTCAATTATGTCCGACTTTTCAACAACCCCGACGATAGATCCAGCCAGATCATATTCCTCACCAGAATAGAACCCCGGCATCTCGGCTGTTTCTCCACCGATCAACGCACAACCGTTATTTTTGCACCCTCTGGCAAATCCCGCTATAACGTCAGCCAAAATCTCCGGGTTCAATCTGCCACATCCCAAATAGTCAAGAAAAAAGAGGGGACTCGCTCCCTGAACGAGAATATCATTAACACAATGATTTACCAAATCCTCTCCGACAGTATTATGTATGCCCGATAGAAAAGCCACTTTCAGCTTGGTCCCTACACCATCCACACTCGATACAAGAACAGGTTCCGAATACTCATCGGGCATCCTAAACAATCCTCCGAAATTGCCCGTTTCCGAGAGAACATTCTTGCTCCATGTATCCTTTATCGTACCGCTTACATTCTTCAACGCTCTACCCGCGGCATCTATATCAACACCCGATTCTCCATATTTCGAATTCACCCGCCACACCTCCTATATTAATGATAAACTGTCACATGTCTAAATGGCGATTGAACAACATTAGCAATTTCCACCACTCCAACCGCCATAGGTAAGCCCTGCCGAGAGGCAACGCCACACAATTCTATTATACTAATATTATACTAAACTACAGATAGGATACCAGAAACAAATACATTGGCCCTGAAAGAATATCGCTTTTTCATTCCTAATAATTTGTACGAGTACACAATCAGACTTGGACTTTGTCATGAAATACATTGTGCAACTCTGTAGTCACGTCAGATTCGGCAAGCACAGGAAACTTCCCATTGCGATACAAACGGAGAACAAGATCAGCAATATCTTTCTGAAACTGAGTTCCCTTGTGAGTTTCCAGCTCTTCTATGACTTTATCGACCGGCAACGCCTTTCTGTACGGACGATCCGAGGTCATCGCGTCAAAGGCATCGACAACATTCAGAATATGCGCCCCTATTGGGATTTCATCCTCCTTAAGGCCTCGAGGATACCCTTTGCCATCCGGACGCTCGTGATGACAGCGAATAATTTCAGAGGCTTTTTTCAAAAATTTCAACCGCTCAACTATATCGGCGCCTATATCGGGATGAGCACGAAGTGAATTCCAGTCCTGATCTGTCAGGGGCCCAACCTTGTGAAGAACTTCATTATCGACAGCTATCTTACCCACATCATGCAACAGAGCGGCATACTGAAGCATTTCGATATCTTTTGATGACCAACCCAAATGTTCGGCTACTCTCAAAGCATATTTTGAAACCCTCGAAGAATGCCCGTGAGTGAA
>JAGHBT010000011.1 GCA_021160845.1 bacterium
ACCGAATCAACCCTCAAAACCTTTTTAGCAATTTCTTCGTGAGAGCTGTCAACAACAATAGTATTTTTTATATTCGGAAAATTTTTGTTAAAATAATTAATCACCGAATAAGCAAATAGGAGATCAACAATATCTCCTGAATCGATAAAAAGCAATTTTGCTGAATGCGTCACATCTCCGGGAAGAATAAAATGCTGCTCTTTTTTAAATATTCCGGCAAAACGAGAAAAAAGCCGAGGTACAAAACTGACTTTGCTTTGATTAACATCCATAACCTAAATTCCCTCATCATATGTATCTCAATTTATTCAATAAGCGAAAACGAAATCGCGTTAATTAGTCTGTTCACAAACTTGAATTCCAAATCCTTTCTTATCCGTTTTGGAATATATTCTATATCCTTCTTATTCATTTCCGGTAGAATGATCGTTCTGATACCCGCTCTGTGTGCGGCAATAATTTTATCTTTTACGGCGCCAACCGGTAACACCTTGCCTGTCAATGTTATTTCGCCTGTCATTGCCAAATTGTTCTTAACCTTTCTTGCAAGCGCTATTGATGAAATAGCAACAGCCATAGCGATCCCTGCGCTGGGACCATCTTTTGGAACGGCTCCGGCCGGAATATGCAAATGAATATCATTCTTTACAAAAAAATCCTTCGTGGACAGTTCTTTGGAAAAATTTGATTTCACAAAGCTCATCGCCGCTTCAGCCGATTCCTTCATAACTTCACCAAGATAGCCGGTCAGCTTGAGTCCCCCCCCACCCTTCATACTTAAAGCCTCAACAAAAATTATTACACCACCCGCCATTGATTTAGCCATTCCAGTAGCTACGCCATATTCAGGTTTTGAAAGCATAACCTGGGATGGATATTCTTTCGGGCCAAGATAACTCTTGATATTTTTTTGTATTACTCGATAAGGCCCATTTTTCCCTCCTGCCAGTTTTCTGGCAACTTTCCTCATAATACCGCCGATAGCCCTTTCGAGGTTCCTAACCCCAGCCTCTCTAGTATAATGTTCTATTATTTCAACTAAGGCTTCATCGGATATATGAAGTTTGTTTGAAGGAATGCCATTTTCCTCCATCTGTTTTGGTAAAAGAAACCTTTTCGCGATCTGTAATTTCTCGGTCGTGATATACCCCGAAATCTCCATAACTTCCATTCTATCAAGAAGAGCAAACGGGATTGTTTCCTGTACATTCGAAGTAGTAATAAAAAGCACTTTCGAGAGATCGAAAGGTAAATTTATGTAGTGATCTTCAAACATATTGTTTTGTTCAGGATCGAGCACTTCAAGGAGCGCGGATGTTGGATCACCTTTATAATCCTGACCCAGTTTATCTATCTCATCCAGCATAAAAACAGGATTATTACTTCCAGCTGATTTTATTCCCTGAATAATCCTGCCGGGCAAAGCACCTATGTAGGTTCTTCTATGACCACGAATCTCGGCTTCATCCCTCACTCCACCAAGAGAAATTCTAATAAACTTGCGTCCTAAAGCCCTTGCTACACTCCTTCCAAGAGATGTTTTTCCAACACCTGGAGGCCCAACAAAACAAAGAATGGATCCAATTACACCCCCTTTTAATTTTCTTACAGAAAGAAATTCCAGAATTCTGTCTTTAACATTTTGAAGATTATAATGTTCCTTATTCAGAACTCTTTGAGCTTTATCAATATCAAGAAGATCAATGGTAGATTTATTCCATGGCAAGTCCAGTATCCAATCGAGATAAGTTCTGGTTACAACATACTCCGATGAATTTGAGGACATCATAGAAAGCCTCGACAATTCCTTTTTCGCGGTTTTTGCTACCGTTTCAGGTAATGACGCCTTTTCTATTCTTTCATGTAATTCTTCTTGCTCCACGGAGATATCATCGCCAAGTTCCTTTTTTATAGCCCTTAATTGTTTCCTTAGGAAATATTCACGTTGCTCGCGATCCATTTCCTTGTGCATGTCTTCCTTTATTTTTTCACCGATCTTCGCGATTTCCAACTCATTATCAATAAAAACATAAACCGCTTCGAGTCTCTTTACCTTATTTGTGGTTTCAAGTATTTTTTGTTTTTTGTCTATTCCTACCGTTAAATTCGATGCCAGCAGGTCAGAAAGGCGTCCCGGGTCTTTAATCCCCCTTATAACATTCCTAAGTTCTTCAGGATAGTTTCCCGATTTTTCAATAATTCTCAGGAAGGCTGTCTGAACATTATTCACTAAAGCTTTTGCCTTTTCACTGTCGGCGCCTACTTCCTTTAATATCCTTATTTTTGCTTTCATCGGGTTAGTTGTCTTGGAAAATTCTTTGATTTTAACTCTTGAAAGACCCTGCCCAATTATTCTTACATGTCCATCTGGGAAACGGGCCATCTTCTGTATCAACATTGCGCATCCAGTATTATACAAATTATCAGGCCCCGGATAGGCTACATCTTGGTCCTTCTGAGTAAATACTCCAACTATTTTCGTTGAATCAAGGGCTTCATCCACCAGCTTAATCAAATTCTTGTCCGACAAAACAAGAGGGACAAGCATATATGGAAACACAACTCCGTCATTGATCGGTATAACGGCCAGTTCTTCAGGAATCTCCCACAGTAATTCTTTCTCTTCTTTTAGCTCTTCCAAATTTCCTTGCCCTTATAAACTGTTCAGTTAGTCTATCTCTATTTTTCGAATATCATTTTTAACCAACAACTTTTTTAGAGATATCTTTAATAATCCGTTTTCATAACAAGCCGATCGATTTTCTCGATCTACTGAAACCGGAAGCTTTATTTTCCTTGTAAAACACCCGATCTCTATTTCGAGTTTATGAAATTGTTTTTGTCCTGGTTCGAGAACACCTTTCCTTATGCCGCTAATTTTTAAAATATGACCATCAGTCACCACATTAATATCTTCACCCTTCATTCCCGCGATATCCACAATAACAATAATCTCACTCTTTGTTTCAATTATATCAACAGAGGGTTCCCACGAAAGATCGGTAGGAAACTTTATTTTCTTGCCTTCATTCTCGCCGGAAATAAATGCATTAGCCAAACGCTTTGTTATATCTTTATTGCTCAATTTAATTAGCCCCTGATTGTTAAATGCCGATGCAATGACCTCTTAAAAAGTAACTTTCCGTCCTGTTCACAGGATAGCTCAGACGTCTTTTAATGTCAATTGAGATTCTTGGCCTTATATAGATTAAAGCGTAGTACTGAATCCTCAAATTCCATACTATCTCCCTTTAGAGGAGGATATCGCGGTGAAAGTATTTTTATTGTAGCTCCATTGAGCTGAAGAACGTCTCCACGAGCGACAACTTCCAGTAGTTCGGCATCAATGCCATGTTTGTTAAACTTATCCCTTTCCGACATTGCCAGATATCTACTGCATATTATTTTTTTAACTCCGAGACGATTGACCAACAGAACAATGCCGGAAACTTTCCAGAGATCCGATGAAAGAATGATCATATTACCGACTTTTCCTATTCCACCCTCATATAATTCTCTTAGTATGCACCGTGCCTCAAACATACCTACCCCATTCTTTATCGAAATTATACCTCCTCCCTCGGAATAATATTTATTATTATTCCACCAACGTTTGTCAGTATAACTATTTTCATCTATAACCTTGAATTGAGCTATATCATTTCCAGAAATCAATCTGGCAATTATAGAAAAGGATATCAGGCCAATGGCGCATATTCTAAAGAAGTATTTATTCGATTTTAACCCAGTTGCTACGGTGACTGATACAAGAATTATAGCCGCAATGTAGCTTTTGAACTCTATATCAGTTGGATAAACCGCCGGATAGTGGTGAACGGCTAATCCCAGTGGTACTCTATAAAGGATTTCGGAAAGCAGATTAAGCGGAACTGATAAAATTCCATGAATGATGTCAACAGGTATTAGAAAATAGGCAACCCCAGTATAAAGAAAGAGGGTGATCGGTAATATCATAAACATGTTTATAAGGGGTGAGACCAAAGAGGACCTTTTAAATACAAAGAGAACCAGAGGAAGCGTAAATAGATTTACACTAATAGTGATAATTATTGGAAAGACAATCAATTTAATAATTTTACGCCCACGGCTTTCCGAAACAATTTCTCCAATCTTATTTATAACAGGAAGAGCTAAACACGCTATTCCTGCCACGGCAAGAAAGGAAAGTTCAAACCCTATATCAAAAACCAGATCTCTTTTAATAATTACAAGGCAAAATGAGCCGAGAATAAGAGCATTTATTAAATTAGATCGTATATTGATAATTTTATAGAAACTAATTGCCAGATACAACGCAGACGCCCTTAGAAG
>JAGHBT010000037.1 GCA_021160845.1 bacterium
CGGAAAAGAAAGATGGATTCTCGCGTTTTTAAAATTTCTCGACAGAACCAAGTTCGAAGCAGAAGTACTGATACTTGCCCGATCAGAGGATTCTTTGCTGGCCAAAAACCTTAAAACCCTTGGAATCCAATACAAAACATTAACAGGCTCAGGCAGAATTAATATATCCGATATCCGGAAAATTCGCAGCTATATAATTTCTAACAGGACAGAAATATTACATTCGCATGATTACAAATCCGATATATTCAGCTATTTAGCATCGGCTGGAACGCAAATTAGAAAAGTGAGTACCCCCCATGGATGGTGCGGCACAGGCGACCTAAAAATGGCATTATATGAAATGCTTGACAGAATATTTCTCAGCCTCTTTGACAAAATAATTCCCCTGTCAGATAAAATGGCTCTATCCCTGCGTATAGTCCGGAAGAATAAAGTGTCCGTGATAAACAACTTTATCGATCTTGAAAGAATACCTAACCCGGAAGATGGCGATCCATATCTAATCACATATATGGGAAGGCTTGTGGAACTTAAAAGAGTGCAGGATGCAATTCACGCCATGAAAATGATCAATAACAAAAAGGTTGAACTGCAGATTATCGGCGACGGACCAATGCGTGAAAAACTGGAAACTATAACAAAAAAACTTGGTCTGGCCGGAAGGATCAATTTTCTCGGCCACAGAGACAACAGTTTGGAATTATTAAATAAATCGAAGATATTTGTACTGCCATCCCGCACAGAAGGGATATCACGATCTATCATGGAAGCTATGGCTCTGAAAAAGATTATTATCAGCACGAATATCCCAGGCATAAACGAACTTGTAAGGGATGGGGAAAATGGCTTTCTAGTAGAAACAAAAAATCCCGGCGCTATAGCCGACATGATAGATCACGTATTAAATAATATGGATAATGCCGAAACTGTCGCGAAAAATGCAAAAGAAACAATAGAGAAAAATTACTCTGCAGCGAAAGTAGTCAAGGATTATGAACGATTATATTCAAAACTCGTCAGCTGAAAAAGATCCGCAGCACAGTAACGTATGGATAAGCTGGCACTACCATAGGAGAAGTGACTACCTTTCTCGTGAATTCGGTTGCTCTTATTATCATTTCGGAACTGCCGCAAGGAACAGGATTACCCGCTATTTAATCGGGACCGTCAACACACTAAAAACGCTCATTAAAAAACGCCCGAAGGTACTCTTCGTACAAAACCCCTCACTATTATTGACAATCCTGGCAGTGATCCTCAAACCCTTCTTTAACTATGTGCTGATAAATGACTTTCATACTCCTTTTATCAAACTCCATTCTGCGAAGGAAGTTATATTCTGGAAACTACAGCATTTCACCATCAGATATTCCGATATGACAATCGTAACAAATGAGGAATTTAGCAACCAACTGCAAGGAGAACGGATAATGATACTTCCCGATGTTCTTCCCAGATTTGACTCCCCGGGAAACATAAAACTCGATGGTGATTTGAATATCCTCTATGTATGCACATTCGCGGAAGACGAACCCTATAAGAATGTCATAAAAAGCTCAGGGTTACTCGATGATAATATTCACATCCATATCACAGGGAATTACATAAAAGCAGGGATCGACAAGAATGAGATGTCCCATAATGTCCACTTAACCGGGTATCTCCCCGATAAGGACTACCTTGAACTGATGAATTCTGCTGATATAGTAATGGTACTGACAGAACAGGAAAACTGCATCGTGTGCGGGGGATATGAAGGCGTTTCACTTTCAAAACCTTTAATTCTTTCAAATACAAAGACACTTCGCGACTATTTTTCGGCAGGCGCTATTTACACAGAACATGATACAAAATCAATAGCTGACGGAATCAGAAGGGCAATCCGGCAAAAGGATAGGCTTGAAAGCGAACTTCCCGATCTGAAATCACGCCTTACCAGGAACTGGCGAACAAAATTTAAACTAGTTCAGGAAATAATAGGCAACCTGGAAATGAAAAATTAAAAGACGGTCATAATGCCCGATAACACATAGCTATTCCGGCCGTGAATAAACAGGATTTAGTAATGAACAAAAAAATAAATGTGCTTCAGCTAATAGATTCCCTAAAAACAGGTGGAGCCGAAAAAATTGTCTACGACCTCGCTGTAAATATGGACAGTGATAAATATCTCGTTTCAATATGCAGTATGGAAGATGAAAGAGACTCTTTCCTTGCAAACAAGCTCAAGGAAAAAGGTTTCACAATCCATTTCCCGGGCAGAAAAGAGGGCTTCGATATAAAACTTCTCCGCAAGATCCACAATATCATCAGAAAAGAGGCAATTGATATTGTACATTGCCATGGCGGCGGCGAATTTTACGGTCATGTCGCTGCCATTGCGACAAAGGCCTCAGTCCTGACTACATTGCACGGCGTATTCCCATACAGATTTAAACAGAAATCGTTAGCAGGACTTTGCAGTTTCTTCAAGAAAAATTACAAAGTCGCTGTTTCCAAAGAATTAAAATCCATTTATAATTGCGACGATTCCATATACAATGGAGTACATGTTCCTTTTTCCATGCCCGCGTCAGGCAAAAAATATTCCGATCTGAAACACGCTCCCGATCAGATCCTTGTTGGAATCATCGGAAGGCTTTCCACAATAAAGAATCACAAAAACTTTCTTGACGCTGCCGCGATCATCAGCAAAAAACACGACCAGGTACAATTCCTCATCGTAGGAGACGGGC
>JAGHBT010000338.1 GCA_021160845.1 bacterium
ACCAAGCATAAAGATTGTAAATCCACTTACTATTAATACTGAAAGAAGAACTATGGACACGGAACACCTAATAATAAAAAAAAGAAAAACCGGCACAAGACCAATCATAATGGAAGTTACTATAGCCACTCCACCTATATGAGCAATATCGCCATTATTTCTGCCATTCGGTTTCTCCCGAATCCTCCATTTGATAGCCATATTCCGTACCGCCGGCGTCATAATAAAGCTTACAACAAACGGCACGGCAAACGACAGAATCAGCTGCATTTTAGACAAGCCTATCCCCTTTTCAGTAAACCATCTAAAGAATTAGACAATTAGATACTAAATGTCAATATTTTTCAATGATATCCACAATACGCTCAGCGGTTTTGCCGTCCCAGAGAGGTGGAATACTGTAATTCTTTCTCTCCCCTGCCAAAACACTACGCGCCGCTTTGAGAAGATCGCCGGGATCGGTTCCTACCAAAATATTAGTTCCCATCTCAACTGTTATCGGGCGCTCAGTATTATCCCGCACAGTTAAGCATGGAACGCCAAGAACCGTAGTCTCTTCCTGAATCCCTCCAGAGTCGGTAACAAGCACTTCGGCATATTTCATCAACTTCATAAAATCAAGATATCCAACCGGTTCAATCAGTTTCAAATTGGAAGACCGGGAAAAGGAAGGAGTTGCAGATTCGATAACCTTTTTAGTACGGGGGTGAACAGGAAAGACAACAGTATGCAATTCCGACAACTCGACAAGAACTTGGGACAAAGAACGGAATTGCTCAGGCTCATCAACATTGGAAGGCCTGTGAAGGGTTACAAGAATATAATTCTTTTTCTCAAGTTGGAGTGTTTCCAGAATACTCGATCCTTCCGCTTTTTCGATGTAATTCATCAGGGAATCAATCATAATGTTACCGACAAAAAAGATTCTTTCCTCTCCAATACCCTCACGGTTTAAATTCGTTTCAGCTTCAGGGGAAGTTGTAAAACAATAAGTTGAAAGAATATCAGTAACCATTCTATTTATTTCCTCCGGCATATTTTTGTCAAAACTTCTGAGCCCCGCTTCAACATGGGCTACTGGAATATGCTGTTTTGCTCCAACAAGAGAACAGGCCAAAGTTGAGTTAACATCACCAACAACAATAATCATATCAACGCCTTCACTTGTAACAACCCTCTCAAATTCAACCATAACCCCGGCCGTCTGCTCAGCGTGAGTTCCCGAGCCTATTCCCAGATAGATATCCGGCTTCGGAAGTTCAAGATCATCAAAAAAAACCTTCGACATATTCTTATCGTAGTGCTGACCCGTATGAACAAAAAGGATATCTACTGTACCCCTTTTCCTGAATTCTCTTATTAGGGGAGCGGCTTTCATAAAATTTGGCCGTGCCCCAACCACAATGGCCACCTTCACTTCCTTACCTTCCCTTCACGCGAAACCGCGATACGCCTTCCGTACATCTTGCTATAATATTTTTTAAAAGATCCACTCTTAATCTCTTGCCACCATTCTCTGTTCTCTTGATACCATTTTACTGTCTTTACCAACCCCTTACTGAATGTATATTCCTTTTTCCACCCCAGGGATTTTATCTTTCTCGCACAGAGCGCGTACCTGCGGTCGTGCCCCGGTCTATCGGAAATAAATGTCAGAAGATCCTTATTAGCGCCTGTAAACTTAATAATCTTCTTTGCTATATATAGATTTTCTTTCTCCTCATTCGCTCCAATATTATAGATTTGGCCAACCTTGCCCCTTCTTCCAACAAGATCAATGGCTCTGCAATTGTCCTCGACATAGATCCAATCCCGAACATTCCTACCATCTCCGTAGATGGGCAGTGGCTTACCCTCCAGAGCATTAGTTATAAAAAGGGGGATAAATTTCTCCGGGTGCTGAAAGGGCCCATAATTATTTGAACTTCTTGTGATGACCGCGGGCAACCCATGGGTTTTATAAAACGCCCTAACCAGAAGATCAGCCCCTGATTTGCTGGCTGAATATGGACTATTCGGCTCAATAGGATCCTTTTCACTGAATTTGCCCTTTTTGATGCTTCCATAAACTTCATCCGTTGAAATCTGTACAAAACGCGCTACTTTATACTTCAACGCCTTTTGAAGAAGAGTATACGTACCCATTACATCCGTTTTAACAAAACTCCCCCCTTCGAGTATAGAACGATCCACATGCGTTTCCGCCGCGAAGTTATAAATAATATCTACACCGGGAATAACATTATCAAGAAGCTTAGAGCTAGTGATATCTCCCTTAACAAATTCGACATCCTTCCCATCCATAAATCCGTCAAGGTTTCTCATATTTCCCGCATAAGTCAATTTATCGAGAACAATAATATGTTTCCTACTTTTTCTTTTAAGGAGCATCTTAACAAAATTGGACCCTATAAACCCGGCTCCACCGGTAACAAGTATTTTCCTCATATCTGTTTCTTCCTTTAATCCAGCCTCGCAACTAAGACCGGAACAGCAATAAAACTATCCCCCGAACGAATAATGTCTAAACCCCCAAGCTTCCATCTTTTCCTTATCATATATACTCCGGCAGTCAAGAATCAAATTTCCCTTTAGCAATTTCTTTACCTTTTCAAACTCAAGAACCCTGAATTCATTCCATTCCGTCATAATAACGAGAACTTCCGCACCCTCCATAGCTAAATATGGATCATTAAAATATTCAATCCTGGAACCATATATCTTTCTGGTATTATCCATAGCAATCGGATCGTAAACTCTTACCCTCACCCCTTCCTCCAACA
Source organism: bacterium (assembly GCA_021160845.1). GTDB lineage: Bacteria > Krumholzibacteriota > Krumholzibacteriia > Krumholzibacteriales > WJIX01 > JAGHBT01. The sequence continues at coordinate 2,784 of JAGHBT010000338.1, forward strand.
ATCTGTCAATAAATTTCAATGAAGGCGCGTGGCGGAGATCATCAGTATTAGGTTTAAATGAAAGCCCCAAAAGAGCAATCCGTTTCCCGGAAAGCTCGGAAATTTCGGAGTGCATCTTATCTATAAGCCTATCAACCCGTGAATCATTAACATCACTAGCGCCATTAATGATTTTTAGTGACACCCCAAGCTCCTTTGCCGTATGCAAAATGGCGGAAACATCCTTGGGAAGGCACGATCCCCCATAACCTATACCGGCATGCAGAAACTTTGGGCCGATCCTCTTATCAAATCCCATCGCTCTGGCAACATCCTTTACATCTGTTCCAAGCTTCTCGCAAAGATCCGCTATCTCATTAATAAAAGATATCTTCACGGCAAGAAAAGAATTGCTCGCGTATTTAATTAGCTCCGCTGTCCGTACCGAAGTAAATACAATGGGAGTTTCCAGAAGATAGAGGGGGCGGTAAATCTCACGCATAACTTCCCGGGCACGTTCGCTATTCACTCCAATTACAACCCTGTCGGGCCTCATAAAATCTTCAATCGCCGAGCCTTCCCTTAAAAATTCAGGGTTTGACACACTGTCAAAGGAAATATTATTCGCGAGATTTTTCCTTATAATATTTCCAACCTCTTCCGATGTCCCAACGGGGACAGTGCTTTTTTGTACAAAGACTTTATACTCATCCATATAAAGAGCAATATCTTTCGCCGCCTGGAAGATCGCGCTTAAATCCGCCGAACCATCTTCGCCCATCGGAGTCCCCACCGCCGAAAATATAACCCCGGATTTCCTGATCGCATCCTGAAGATCAGTTGTAAATGAAAGCCTCCCAGCCTCAACATTCCTCCCCACAAGTTCTTTAAGCCCCGGTTCATATATCGGCATTTCCCCATTTTTAATGCTCTCTATTCTCTCCGAGTCGATATCAACACATATTACTCTATTTCCAAAATCAGCGAGACAGGCTCCACTAACCAAACCAACATAACCTGTTCCGACCATACAGACATTAGGCATTTTCAACTCCTTTTATTCAAATTTTACTTCCGGCATCCGCGATTGCGAATGATATTTTTTTAAGTTCTCAATCAACCCCCGGAACAAGCATTCTAAAACCTGCCCGGGGAATTATTCAATCTTCATTTCGCGAGTACCAGTACTTAAGAAGATCTGAAATCATTTCCTTAGCGGAGATTTTTCTTTCCCAACCGGTATCATCACGCAGCTTACGATTGCTTCCGGTAAAAATAGGTACATCCACAGGCCTTAGCAAATCCGGATCCGTTTGAATATCCACTTTTATTCCCGCCTCTTCGATCATCATCTTCAGAGCACCCTTAAGATTTATTCCCTCACCTGAGCATACATTGTACACTTGTCCTGTCGTACCCTTCTCCACAATAATTCTGTAAGCCCTAACAACATCCCTTACATCAAGAAAATCCCGCAGAATATCAAGATTGCCCGTTTTAATAACAGGCGCGCTAATACCAGCTTTTATTCGCGCGCACTGCCTCGCGAATGAAGGAAAAACGAACGCAACACTCTGCCCCGGTCCCGTGTGATTAAAACTTCTCGTGACAATAATGTCCATGCCAAACGACCTTGAATACTGCAAGGCTAGAATGGTCTGTGCCGCTTTGCTTGCTGCATATGGATTTACCGGTTCAACAGAGGCGTTCTCAGAAAGAGGCATCTCCTCAGAAGGTCTTTTGCCGTATTCCTCACAAGAACCAACAGCAAGAATACGGGCAGATGCCTTATTCTTTCTTACAGCTTCAATCAGGTTTAAAAAACCAATTACATTAGTCCTGAAAGTCCCCGCCGGCTCCTTAAATGAAAGAGCGCCTGAACTCTGCGCGGCAAGATGAAATACGGTATCGGGATTCCAGTCCTTTACAAGCCTTTCCACATCATCCGCATTTAGAAGATCACACTTCTTGTATACAGCCCCTTCAGGCAGTGCTTCAAACCCAGGAACAGATCGATAGGGTGAATGATTATCTATAATATCTTCAGCCAACACCTCATAGCCCGCACCGACAAGTTCGCGCGTCAGGTGTCTTCCAACAAAACCGTATGCTCCAGTCACAATCGCTCTCATAATAAAATTAAACCACCCGACCCCTGTACGGATTATTCCGCCAGAAATCAAGAAGGTCGGACAGGGTTTTTTCAATAGGAATCCGAGGTTCCCAACCGGTGTCTTTATTAAACTTGCTATAGTCACCTTCCAAAAGAGGGACATCACTTGGTCTTAACTTGCCCTTGTCCGTTCTGACATCGACTTCAACTCCACTCAACTTAATAAGCATATCTAGAATCTCCTGTATGCTGTGACTCTTTGAAGTACATATATTATAGACTTCGCCCGACTTACCCCTTTCAAGAGAGAGCCAGTAGGCTCTGACCATATCTCTTACATCGGTAAAATCACGTCTGGCTTCAAGATTGCCGACTTCCATAACAGAAGGTTGCCTTCCATTCTCTATATCCACAATTTGTTTTGCGAAGTCTGAACAGACAAAAACGGGACCGCGGCGGGGCCCTGTGTGATTAAACCCGCGAGTCCTTACTATTTCCATACCGTAACTCTTATAGTACTGATATCCCAACATATCCTGTCCCACTTTACTTACACCGTAAGGGCTCAACGGTCTTAGAG
>JAGHBT010000189.1 GCA_021160845.1 bacterium
GGCATAATAACATTCTCAATTGCGCTGAATTCCGGGAGTAGATGATGAAACTGGAAAACAAACCCAAAACGTTTGTTTCTTATATCATTTATTTCCGACCCGGTAGAATCAGCTGGGTTGACACCACAAACTGTTATTTCTCCGCTGTCGGGAAGATCAAGTATGCCGAGGATATGAAGCAAGGTGCTTTTTCCGGCTCCAGAAGCCCCATAAATCACTATAACTTCGCCCTCTTCAGCGGAAAAATTAACACCTTTGAGTACTTCGATTCTCTCATTCTTGCCCTGAAAAGATTTAAAAAGCTCTTTTGCCGTAATAACATTCATCATTCCCTCTTGGTAAATATAATTATTCGTTATTAAAGGCGCAAGAAACCATAGAGGATTTTCTTGCTGATTCTCTAATCATATTGAATCGCCTCAAGGGGAAGAACATGACACGCTTCCCAGCTTGGATAAACGGTCGCGATAATAGAAATAACCAATGACGCCACACTTATCATTAAAATATCCATACCTTTTACCACGACGGGAAGAGTGTCGATAAAATAAACATCCGGTGGCAAATCAAGGTGAATCTGCTTTAGTATTATCGTCGCGGTGAGTCCACCTATAACTCCAAGGAGGGTTCCGATGAATCCGATAATTGTACCTTCGATCATAAAAATCGACATAATACCGCCGGAAGACGCCCCCATTGATCGAAGAATCCCTATTTCACTTCTCTTTTCCATAATTACCATAGTTAACATGCCAACCAGGTTAAAAGCGGCTACCATTATAATTAAGGCGAGAAGCAAAAACATCAAAATCTTTTCGACCTTGATATAACTGAACAAATTGCTATTCATCCTTATCCAGTTGTTAGTCCCATACTCGTAGGAATGCAATAAATCCTGGATTTTTGTGTCAATCTTATCGGCCTGGTAAATATCATTCAGTTTGATACCAAATCCTCTTGTAGAACCTTCTAAATCAAAAAAATCTTTAGCCTCCGAAATATCAATATAGGCAAAACGAGAATCGAATTCGTAAACGCCTGTCTTAAAGAAAGCAATAACCCTGAATTCCCTTGTACGCGGATTCATTACACCTGCCTGTAGCCGAGTTGGCGCAGTGACGAGGCTAACCTTTTCACCTATTGAGATTCTGAGAGACTTTGCCAGATCTTCACCCAAAACAATACCAGGTTTCTGTTCTTCATCTTCAAACCACTTCACGTCAAATGAATTTACAACAGGCTTGAATGAATCAATTACTGTTGAAACATTACTCTCCCTTTCTAAATTCACCCCTTTAACAATTACCCCCTTGATTTTCACTTTTACGCCGGGAATAAGCTCATAATAGATAAGCGATTCACCTCTCACAAATAAAGATGTAGAAATAACTTCAGGTATTTTCTCTACTTTTGCGGCGACAGAATCAATCTTGTCCCAAGCCTCCTTTGTTCTTGAAAAAACAAGGGCGTGAGTATTGAATTCAACAATACGGTCTCTGAGCTCTTTTTCAAACCCGTTCATAAGGGAAAGGACTATGATCAGAGTAGCAACACCGACGAAAGTACCCCCCACAGCTACCAATGTCACCCTTGAAACGAAACCGCTCCGCCTCTTTGTACCTAAATGTCTAAGTCCTATCCACAACGAATAATGCATATCCACACTTTCCAGGTTAATCCTGACTTTCCTCCGGTCTCATCTGCGGAAAAAGAATTACATCACGAATAGAATGTGAATTCGTAAGGAGCATAACAACCCTATCTATCCCTACTCCAAGGCCACCTGTCGGTGGAAGCCCATGTTCAAGAGCCATAAGATAATCCTCGTCTAAAGGATGAAACTCTCCAGAATCCTCTTCACGCTTACTAACCTGTTCTTCAAACCGTTGACGCTGATCAAGAGGATCATTCAATTCGCTGAAGGCATTGGCAATTTCAAATCCCGCAATATATGGTTCAAACCTTTCAACAAGGCCATCGAATTCTCTGTGTTTCTTTGCCAGTGGAGAAATTTCAATTGGATGATCAATTATAAAAACAGGTTGTATCAGCTCCGGCTCCACAAGCTCAGAAAAGAGAAGGTCTAAAAGGGCTCCTCTCGATAATCCTTTCTCCACATCTATATCTCTTTCCGAAGCTATCTTTTCGAGTTCTTCATTGTCAACGTCTTTAAGGTATTTTCCAGTCTTTTCCTCCAAGGCTCCAAAAAATGTCTTCTTTTTCCATGGAGGTTTCAGATTAATTTCGTATTCTCCATAGGTGATTTCATACCCGCCATAGAGATCATGACAAATACTCGCGAGCATACCCTCAAGAAACTTCATCACATCATTATAATCCCAGTAAGCGGCATAACACTCCATCATTGTAAATTCAGGATTGTGCGATCTGTCCATACCTTCGTTTCTGAAATCCCTGGAAAATTCAAAAACCCGTTCTATTCCGCCAACGACCAACCTCTTTAAATATAGTTCGTCCGCGATTCTCAAATATAGATCAATATCCAAAGAATTATGATGTGTTTTAAACGGCCTTGCCGCAGCGCCCCCGTAGAGAGACTGTAGTATCGGAGTGTCTACTTCAAGAAAGCCTTGTCCCTTCAAATATCCTCTCATCGAATCAATGATTCGCGATCTTTTCACAAAAATATCCATCACATCGTCATTAACTATCAAATCCAGATATCTTCTTCTATACCTGAGCTCTTTGTTCTGAAGCCCATGATATTTTTCGGGAAGAGGAAGAAGTGATTTACTGAGCAACTCGATTTCTCTCACCCTGAGGGTGAGCTCTTCTGTACGGGTTCTGAAGAGAACACCTCTGACACCGATAAAATCTCCAACATCGAGCAACTTGAAAAGCTTAAAAGCATCTTCCTTAACTACTTCATCTTTGATATAAAACTGAATTTTCCCCGTATTATCCTTTATATTTCCGAAAGAGGTGTGCCCATGTCCCCGTAAAGCCATAATCCTACCGGCCAGTGAAATCTCTTTTTCATTCTCAATTAGTTCGTCTTGGCTTTTCGTTACTTCTTCTATCATGTGTGATCTGCTAAAAGCGTATGGGTAAGGATTGACCCCCAACTGTTTAATCTTGTCCAGTTTAAGGATTCTTTGCTGCCTCTCACGGATACTCTCCATTTTTGATTTTGTTCCCACTTTACTCTTTCCTCTCTTTCCATCTGAGATAGCCTTCGATAAATATTTCAATCTTTCCATCCATTACAGCAATTATATTACCGGTTTGAATACCCGTTCTATGATCCTTAACCATGGTGTATGGATGGAATACATAGCTTCGAATCTGATGCCCCCATGATATATCCTGTTTCTCTCCGGCTAATATAGCCTTTTGCTTTTCTTCTTCTTCCAGGAGTTTAGCATAAATCCTTGATCTTAACACCTTCATTGCCGTTTCTCTATTTCTGAGCTGAGACCGTTCATTCTGGCACTGAACAACTATTCCCGTCGGATAGTGCGTAAGCCTCACAGCGGACGATGTTTTGTTAACGTGTTGCCCTCCGGCGCCACTCGCGCGATATGTATCTACTCTGAGATCGTCCTGTTTTATTTCAACTTCGATCTCTTCCTCTATTTCCGGATATACTAAAACAGACGCGAATGAAGTATGTCTCCTATGTCCGGAGTCAAAGGGCGATATTCTGACCAATCTGTGAATCCCGTTTTCAGCCCTTAGTTTACCGTAGGCAAAATCTCCGCGTATCTCAAGAGTAACATTTTTTATCCCGGCTTCATCGCCAGGTTGCAGATCAAGAAACTTGTATTCATAATGGTTGTTCTCCAGGTATTTTGTGTAAAGTCTGAGTAGCATCTCTGTCCAGTCTTGCGCTTCAGTCCCTCCCGCCCCTGGATGAATATTCATCAAAGCGTTATCGTTATCGTGTTTTCCGGATAAGAGAATCCGCAATTCGAATTTATCAATTTCCTCTGTAAGTTTCTTTAATTCAGGCACAATTTCACCCGCAATTGCCGCGTCTTCTTCACTGTCACAAAGATTGGCTAATTCCCGTAGAGATGCAATTTGATCTTCAATATCAATAAACGGGTCAATGACGGATTTGTGTGTTTTAAGTTCTTTTACCAGTTTCTCCGCTTCAATCCTGTTATCCCAGAAATTCGTCCCGGACATCTCCATTTCAATAGTGAAGATCCTCTTGCTTAAAAACTCGAGGTCAAAGATACTCCCGCATCTTTTCAATCCGATTCGTTATATTTTTTATACCTTCATTTATTTCATTCATGTTTATCTTGTCATTCATCTCTTTCCTCCATATTCTATATAAACAATTCAACCCCGGGACATACGATTGTTCCAATTAGAACGGACAGGCTGTCCTGTAAATCAATCACCATTACTATTAAGAAAGTCATTCCTGATCTTTTCCGCAATACTTTTCATTTCCTCCATATTACAATCGGTATTTATAGTCACATCGCCTTTTTCCCAATCGGCATACAACGGTCTTTGTGCCATTACTATTTTCTCCGCTTTGCCTATTTCAATTCCATCTCTCTTCGTGAGTCTCTCTATTCTTACACTTTCAACCGCTTTGGTAACAACGACAAAGTTTACTTCAAACCCGAAGTTATACTGGAAAAATAGTACGGCATCAAGAACAATATACCGTACTCTACCGAGAATACTCAAAACTTCTTCATCTATTCTTTTTTTTACATATGGATAAAGAAAATTATTAAGACTCTCAAGTTTTTCAGGATACGAAAAAACAATATCTCCGAGCTTTCTCCTCGAAATCGAACCGGAAACGGTAAGAACACTACCACCGAACTCCCGTAATATCTTTTTCTTAACTTCCTCTTCTTCAAGCACCTCATTTGCCATTGTGTCAGCGTCAAGCAGAAAACCTGCATCGTCGGCTATAACTCCGGCCACTGTAGTCTTGCCGGAGGCAATTGGTCCCGTCACAACAATAACAGGAGTATTCATCAATGAGCCTCCAGCCAATTCCTACCTGTATCTATAGTTACTATCAGAGGCACCTTCAGTTCAAGAGCCGATTCCATCCCGCTTCTGACAATTTCCATCATAATATCCTTTTCCGCTAGGGGTATTTCAAATACCAGTTCATCATGAACCTGCAGGATCATTCTGCTGGCAAGTTTCTGTTCAAGCATCAATTTATCTATATTTATCATAGCTACCTTTATCATATCAGCGGCTGTCCCCTGTATCGGCATGTTAACCGCGATCCTCTCAGAGAAACTGCGCAACCTGCCGTTTGTGCTGGATATATCCTTCAGTTCCCTCCTCCGACCCATCACCGTTTCGGCATATCCGTTCTGCCGCGCCTTCTCTTTAGATTCCTCGATAAACTCCCTGATTCTGGGGTACTTTTTAAAATAATCTTCTATAAATTGCTTCGCTTCCTCGACAGATACACCTATTTGCTTGGAAAGGCCCCTAGCACCAAGCCCATAAATAACCCCAAAATTGATGGTTTTCGCAACCGAACGCATCTGGGTTGTAACATCACCCTCTTCAATCCTATAAATCATGGCCGCAGTTCTCCTGTGAACATCCGCACCCTCACGAAAAGCGTCCGCAAGATTTGGATCACCGGATAGATGTGCCAGTATCCGCAACTCAACCTGGGAATAATCGGCGTCCATAAGAAGGTTTCCTTCACGTGGCACAAAAGCGCTTCTTATCTTCTTTCCAAACTCTGATCTTATCGGTATATTCTGCAAATTTGGCTTACTCGAAGATAACCTTCCCGTTGAAGTAATCGTTTGATTAAAAGAAGTATGAATCCTTTGCGTCTTCCTGTTAACAAGCCCAGGCAAGGAATCTATATATGTATTTGCCAATTTGGAAAGCTGACGATAATCAATGATATAACGAACAACAGGGTGTTTGTCTGAAAGTTCCTTAAGCACCTCCATATCGGTTGAATAACCCGTCTTTGTCTTTTTTATTATCGAAAGTTCAAGCTTGTCAAAAAGTATGTGCTGCAACTGTTTATTCGAATTAATATTAAATTCTTCACCGGCGTATTGGTATATTTTAGCGCGGATTTTCTTCAGTTTGACTGATATTTCATCCGATAAACGACCGAGCCGCACACTGTCTATCGAGACTCCGGCAAGTTCCATCCTCATCAAAACAAAAAGCAAAGGCATTTCTATTTCGCTAAAGAGTTTTTCATAACCGGAACCGGAAAGGCGCCTACTGAAAATACCCTTAAGCCGAAAGGTAAAATCCGAATCTTCACAGGCATAATCTTTCAGCCTCGATAACGTAACCTTCCTTATATCCTTTTCTTTATCACCCTTTTCGAACAAATCCTTATACGCGATCATCCTGTGCTTGCAAAATTCCAGAGCCAAATTATCAAGTGAATGAGATCGCCTGGAGGCATCAAGGCAATAGGAGGCTATTATCGTGTCAAATGAAACACCCCCGACCTCAATACCACACCTCTTTAGAACAATAAGATCATATTTAATATTATGCCCTATCTTTTTTATCTTTTTATCCAGGAAAAGAGAACCCATTTTGTCTTTAATCTCGTCAAGCGGCACCCCTTCGGGTGGTTCGTTATCAAAATCAAACAACCCGCCTCCCGAGCCGTTTTTTGACTCGAGTACAGGAATATAAAAGGACTTCCCCTCCTCTGCACAGAAGGATATTCCCACTAGCTCCGCCTCTACGGGATTAACTGATGTGGTCTCAACATCAAAAACAAATTCCCCTGACAAGGTAAGGTATAAGACAAGCTCATCCAGATCATCCCTCTTTACAAGAGCATAATCGTTTTCCTCCAAATCTACAGTTGTTCCTGGCATTATTTCCCTGACAATTTCATGAAAATCCAGGTTGAAAAGCATCTCGGTCAGCTTTTCATTGTCAAAAGCCTCTACTTTCATCTTTTCAAGCTCAAAATTTCCGGGGACATTTACCAGCTCAACAAGCTTCTTTGAAAAAAGGGCATCTTCTTTGCCGGATTCGATTTTGTCTCTTATATGTTTCGATTTTATTTCCTCTGATTTATTGAGAATATTCATAAGGGAACCAAACTCGCCAAGCAGTTTTAAAGCGGTCTTCTCCCCAATCCCTTTCACTCCGGGAATGTTGTCCGCGCTATCACCCATTAATGCGAGAAAATCTGTTATCTGCGAGGGGGTTAACGCGAAGCGTTCTCTCAGATATTCAGGCCCAATTTGATCCGATAAATTCGTTCCTTTACCCGGCCGGATTAAATGTATTTTATCAGAAAGAATCTGAAAAAGATCCTTGTCTCCCGTTACGATTTTAACATCCATCTGACGATCTGAAGCCATTCCGGCGATTGTAGCCATAATATCATCGGCTTCATATCCGTCAACCGCCCATACGGAAATGCCGAACGCCTTTACAAGATCGTACAGTTGGGATATCTGCCTTGACAGATCCTCGGGCATTTTCTCACGGTTAGCTTTGTAATCTGGGAAAATCCTGTGTCTGTCTGTAGGCTTGCCGCTGTCGAAAACAACCGCCATATACTCCGGGTTATACCTTTTTAATATCTGCAGTATAACCCTCGTAAAACCGTACAACGCGCTGGTGTTTTCTCCTCTGGAATTAGTTAGTGGATTCCTGATAAAAGCGTAATACGACCTGTACGCGATAGCATGACCATCTACAAGGATAAGATTCATAATATAATCAACCCTGTTTATATAAAGAGTTTTTTTTGATAAATAACTCAACCTCTCGGGGTACGAGATAACGAATTGAAGAACCCTGCCCAACCAATTTTCTAATCTCACTTGAAGAAATTGAATTCCGACCCACAGTAAGAACAATAACACCCGCTTGGCCCGGAACAGTGCTAGATGAATATCCAAGGCGCTGCATCGAGACAATAGTCGCGTTATCATAAATTATTTTGGGATTTTTCCAGTATGGAATTTCAACGATTGAATCACTTCCTACAAGTAGATGCAAATGATCTCTGTCATATCCATTTTCCTTAAAAAAAAGCACCGATTCATAAGTGAATGAGGTTTCTTTCTTCTCTTCAAAAAGAGAAATTTCAAACCTTTCATTATCTTTGATGGCAAGCTGCACCATCTTCTTGCGCAATTGATAATCGCTTAGGGCATTGATATTCTTGTGCGGCGGCATAGCCGTAGGGATGAAATAGACACTATCCAGACCAACAAAATCCAAAGCCCTCTGAGCCAGAATCAAGTGGCCGACATGAATCGGATCGAATGACCCCCCAAATAACCCAATTTTTCCCTTACCCCTCATCTTTCCCCTTTTTTAACAACTCGAGACGTTTTTTTGCATCATTTTTTTCTTTAATATCCATTCCCGATGAAATCATTTTTTCATATTCACTAATAGCCTCTTCTACCTCTTTTCTCTCTTCAAACATCTTTCCTTTGAAATAATGACTTTTCGCCGCCGCTATAGTGCCTTCATAAAGATCAATAGTTTTGTTAAAATATATTAGCGCCGCTTTATAATGTCCCAATGAATAATACAACCGCGCGCTCATAAACTTCTTTTCCGCAAGCTTGGTATTAACTTCTTTAAGCAGATTTTCCGCTTCCTGTTGTCTCGCGCTATTGGGGAAAAGGCGCAAAAAACGCTCGATTCTGGTTTTTGCCTCAAACGTCTTGGTCTGATCCTTTTCAACCCTTACCGACTGTTGAAAAAAACATAAGCCCTCAAGAAAAAATGCGTCATCCACATATTCACTGTATCCATAATCATTGATAAGAACCCTGTATTCCACAGCCGCCAAGGGGTATTCCTTATTCATCCTGTAGCACTCGGCCAGCCTAAACTGAGCATAATCACAACGTTCATCACCGGCAAAAGTCACAAAATAATCTTTGTATTCAAGCGCGGCATCATCATAATTCCCTTTCGCGTATAGCTCATCAGCTATTTTCAATTTACTTGACGGTTGGTTTATCTTTACCGTTTTATAAGGGCCACCGCACGAAACGATAAAAACAAATACAAAAGGAAGAAGATAATACAGCCGATGTTTATCACTTTGATTCTTCAAGTTTCTCAATCCTCTCTTTCGCTCTCTCGGTATATCTTCCACTCGACCCAAGATTTAGTCGTAACACCTTTTTATAACAATCGATTGATTTCTGAACAAATTTTTGCCTTGAAAATATTTCTCCAAGCATAAAATTAGCCCTAACAAGATTAAGTGTGTTCTCAGAAGAATTTGTCAAGGGAAGAAGTATATTCTCAGCTATCTCCAGTTCGTTCCCCTCAAATGCCCGTTTAGCTTCCTCGATGGAAAGATTTTCATAATTCCAGCTTGCAGTCGAAACAAAACGGCTAACCGGATATTTCATAACAAGAAACCTGTATATATCAATCGCCTTCCGATTAAATCCGGCCTCTTGGTAGGCGAGCCCAAGATTAAGCATCGCTCCTGCGGCTCCGGATGAATCGGGATAATTATCTATATATTGTTTAAAAAATACAATCGCTTCATTGAAATCCCTTTTCTCCATCAGCAATTTTCCCGCCTCGAGATCATATTCTCCAAAAGTAATGTTGGGATTGTAATTAACAGCCTGAATAATAAACCTTCTGCCTCCGGCAACAGCTCCTTTATTCATATATTCAATGGCTCTATTCTGCAGGACCGATGCGATTTTCGGCGCCCATGTAGAGTCGGAGCTGTAGATTTCAGCGAAATAATCTTCAGCCTCACTCTCAATTCCAAGCAGTAGCAAAGACTCAGCCGTTATAAATAACAAATGCGGATTCCGGGGGCCACCCTTGCTGAAATTGTGTTTCACAAGAAAAACTACTTGTTTGAAATTTTCGTTTTTATATTCCTTCTCAACCCTTTGAACAATTGAATCCTGCCCGCAGGAAACAAAGATCAAACACATTAACACGGCTAAGAATGTTAATCTGAAAGTAATATTACGAACCATACCCGTGCTACTCATTGGATTGATTGGAGAAAAAGAGATAAACGAGCCCACTGACAATACCGGTTACAATAACCGGCTGTATCAATTTGCTCAATGAAAATTCACTTCTTTCAGGTTTTGTAAAACTATATGTCTCATCTTCCACTTTATCAAGAAATGAATATGGGATTACATCATTAAATGTCTTTTCCGTTTCACCTATCCATATTATATCCCCTGATTTGATATCAACAAGTTGAACAAAGAGATGTATCCGGGCGTTTCTTTCCACTTCTTTGGCGCCTATCCACCAACTTCTGCTGATTTCAGGATAAGTGAGTGACATTTCTAGCACTTGATAATTCAACTCGTAACCTGTTTGAACTGTTTCCGTCGAATCTGCTATATCTGTCTTGCGGGATACGCTCATCCCCGCGTTGTTGGTCTGTTGAAGAAGAGCGTTTTCAAAGACAAAATCAATTTCTCCAAGACCTCTTCCTTTAACCAAAACAACTCGTTTTTCTTTCTCTATGGAGGGCATATTTGCAAGTATTTCATCTATTGCTTCGATTGAAAGATTGTTAAGCAATTGAAAGTTTGAATCTATCCAGTCGCCCGTTTGCTGTGGAGCACTCGAGGCTGATAAAGAGGAGAAAATAAAAATTACAACCAGAATGTCTATAATCTTTTGAGTTTTGCCATATTTTCTGAACAACTTCACATACAACCTCCATTATATATTATCAGATTCGGCATATATTCTAACAACTTAACATTCTTTATAATCTATATCCACACTAAAATGTCAACAAAAATATTACTTTTTAGGTCCCAAGGGGGAATGGGGTATATTTAATTATTCTCAAATACTAATCACTAAAGCTGGTTTCTAATTGTAATAGGCATCACAAGATTGGATTCGGCAGGATATATTCAGTTGTATCAAAATAGATAACAACGGTGGTGAAACGGAGCTAAAGATACAAAAACTCTATTTCAGGAAAACATACCTTCAATTTCGATATAATTGATTTCACCATTTTTGATATCTTTCTCCAAAATACTTTTTACTTCTCCCTTTGATGAGAAATAGATAATTTGCCATCCACGCATGGAAATATCCATTAATGCATGCATTTGCCTTTTCAGCCTATCCGGATCTGCTTTTACGAATGGATCATCCATAATAAAAAATCCCTTTTTGCCCTTCAAGAGTTTTTCTCCAAGTGCAACACGGATAGAAAAATATAATTGATCATATGCGCCTCCGGAAAGTTTTTCCGCTTTCAGTATTTTCCCGTCTTTTCTTCTTACTTCAACGCCATTCACTTCACGGTTAAAGATAACCTCCTTATATAAACCGCCCGTTATTTCCTTAAAATATTTTGAAACGGAACTTTCTTTACCAAAAAGTTCAGAAACCTTCTCCTTTTCCTCTCTCTCTATTTCTTCAAATATTGTTATGATTTCCAGCACATCGTCTCTATTTTTATTACTTTCTTCTATAAATTTGCCAAGTTTATCTTTCACCACCTTCAGATCGACCGATGTCGCGCACAGTATGTAATCATCTTCCAATCGTAGAATATCTTTATTCGCCCTCCGTTCGACATCCTTTAATTCATCCTGAGTGGTTTTCATCTCCCTGTTTACTTCTTCATGATTTTCTCCAAGTTCCCGTTTTTTTCTTGTTAATTCCACACTGGAAAATTCATTATATTCTTTATCTTTAGCTTTGTCCTTGTAACTCTCAAGCCCTCCTATTTCTTTATCCCAATAGGAAATATTATTTTCAAGATTATCGTCCTTTTTACTAAAATGAGATACTAGAATACCTTTATCTCTTTCTATTAATCCTTCTATTTCAAATTTTAATTTGAGTTTTCCGGTATAGCTCTGCAAGGATTCTTCTTTAGATTTTATTTTTAATTCGGCGATTTTATTTTCCGTTTTTTTAATATATCTTTCTACTTCCGGAAGCCTTTTCTCCTGAATATCACTGAGAATTTTTCCCATATTTTCTTTCTTATTTTTAATCTCCTGCAACTGATTATTCTTTTTGCGGTATTCCTCTTCAAACTGCTGCTTGTTCAGTATAACCCCGGGCAAATCTCCCGCGTCCAACCCAAATTGTGATAAGGCCATATTAATGCTTACAAATTCTTCCGCGAGTAACCCTTTTCTCCTTACATTCTGATATTTAACTATTCCTGATACCACAAATGATATCAAAAACACTGTCGCCAAAATATAGAACAACAATGAAGGATTGATACTCATTCCCAGTGAAAAGAGCCCAAGCATAACCGCGGAAAATATAAATATAAATGAAACAAAACTCTTTTCTTCTTTATGCTTTACTGATTTTTTATCTCTGGACTTATAATTTTCCAATTGTGGCCAAATCTCATCAACTAATCTTCTCTTTCTATCATCCAGAATCTGAAAATCTCTTTCCTGCTTACTTAATTCTTCAGTTACCTCTTTAAATTCCTTCCTGGCCTCTCTGTATTCTAAAGATAACTCTTCTTTTTTACTGGTGTAATCTTGAATTTCCTTTTTACAATCTCGCCATAATTGCTCGTCATCTTCGTTGTAACTATCTAAACCTTCAAGCCTTTCCAAAGCGCTTCTCAACTCATCCAACGCCCCTTTTGTTGTTTCGTATTTCTCTCTCTTTCGGGCATTTTCAAGACTTTGTAACTCCTTCTCAATTCTGTCTATTTCTTCCTTCAGACTTGCAGATTCCTGTTCAAATTCATCAAATCCATTTTCGTTAATCTCATCAACTAAAATAACAATGTCTTTAATAAGACTTTCCGCGTAATTAATCCGTGTTTTTAGTTTTTCACCCTCGACATCGCTAAAGATTCCCGTAGCGGTTATTCTACCAATTTTTCTAAGGTTTTCTTCTATCTTGGAAATTTCGGCAGTCCTTAATCCTGTGAGCCTATCTGTTACACTTGTATAAAAATCACTTTCACGGGCAGGATCACGGGCAATAGACAAATCGCTATTTATCACAATAAAAATATTCCGGCATTCAGAGACATTCATATCCGCAAGTTCCGGCAGGGTGCCACCCTCGGGGAGCTTAACCTCTCTACCCTTACTATCATCTAATACCACATAGCCTTCCGGGGTTTCCTTAACCCTGTTTATCATGTCAAAACCTTTATTCTTCTTCCCCAGCAACATCTTCACAAGGGCGTCAATTGTAAGGGTCTTTCCATATTCATTCTTTCCCCAGAAAAGATTAAAATCACTAAGCTGTACCCTTCCGCTGTCAGGTAAAGGTCCGTAGCGAGTTATAGAAAATTCCTTTATCTTCAAACCTTAACCCCCATCATCGCCTTTACCGTCAAATCAAGCAGATCTTTCTTTTTCTCTTCATTGTACCCTTTTTTTTCAAGTTTATTCCTGAAATCCTTAAATAGGTTATTTTCCAATATCGTGTGTATATCCCTGAATTCCAGAATCTTTTCCAGACATTTACCCTCTATAATTTCACTTATCTTCCCGGCAAGTTCGGTTTCGTTCATATTAATCTTTCTACTGTTTATATAACCTGAAACTCTCAATATGACGCTAGCTTCGGGATGAATCCCCTCCAGAGTCTCCATGATAATTTTAACCGGATCCCCATCTTTAAAGGGATCAAGCTTTATATTAATTTCTTCAAAGTGAGGAGTATCGAGGAAATACTCTTTTGGAGGTTTTCCTATTTCAAAGATATTAACCTTACGGCGACCCGTTTCTCTCCTTGTTATCGACACAGGGGAACCGGGATAAACAAAGTAACCGCCGTTCTCCATCTCCCACACACTGAATTTTGAATGGAAATGACCGGCAAGGACATAATCAATATTCAAATCCTTAAAATAAGAAAGCTTCACGGGCATATACCTTCCCTCACCCTCCTCACCGAAATCCTTTCTGGAAAAGAAGGCGTCAAGCAACTCTCCGTGATAGAGAAGAATATTGGTTTTGTCAGTTTTTAGATTATCCGCCAATGCCGCAAGTTTACCTAAAATCTCTTCCCCTTCGATAGGTTCAAAAGGCAAACCCCATATGCGTAATTCTTTATATTCAAATGGGTTGTCTAAATCTCTTAAAGTGACAACATCTTCTCCAAAAGAATAGCCACCTTTATAAGACTCCTTATCGTGATTCCCGGGTATAAGAACCACTTTAAACCCGGTTCTTGAGAAGAGATCTCTTATCTTTGGCCTTAATGCTTCGGCATCCATCTCTTTATCAAAGAGATCCCCGCTTATAACAAAGATTTTAACTCTTTCCCTCTTCCCCAGTTCAATCAGTTTCCGGAGTGTCTTCCACCTATCATCCTGATAGTTTTGTAAATGAATATCCGCCGTATGTAATATCTTCATAATGATTCCCTATTATTTAAATCGGCTTGAAAAAAACAACGCAGCGCAAAAACCTGTAGGAGCAAGATAAGGTTTATTCACTTTGTTACCTATCAATCCTCCTTAAGATAGTACTCATCGTATTCTATTTCAAACCTCAGCTTGTGCTTTGCCTCTTCCTGCGCCAGTCCCAGTAGAACCTTCTTAAGTTCCAGGTCTTGCGTCGCCTCGGCCAGTCCCTGGTACATCTTGTAGGCTTCCTTCTCCGATTTCATCGCAATAATCAAGGCTTGCTGGTAATCGATGTTTCCATTCGGTTCAACATCTTGAACGTACTCGGCTATCTTAAGATTCATGACTTCTTCACTCGCCGGAACCAGCTTTCCCCCCTCTTTGATCTTTAGGAGCTTCTCCTTGTGACCTTTTTCCTCTTCGGCAAACTCGAGAAAAACCCTTTTCATGCTTTCCCTCTTTACCTCTTTCGCGAGTTGGATATAGAACTCACTAGCTTTTTCCTCCGATCTTATCGCGAAATCCAGGATTGCTTCAACGCTGTCTAACCTCATAATCCATCCTTTCTTTAATTTGTAACCCGTATAAGTTTCCTGGTCCCGACCAAGGGTCTCAAGGCCCGAGATTCATTAAACGCTGACCCATCATAAAGTCATCCGCCTCGATATCCTTCCCCATTTCCATTTGCTCGTAATCAATTTCCAGAAGCACAAAATGGCTGTGCTCCATCTTCGCCATGTAAAGAAGCAGGGATTTGCTTCCGGGATTGCTTGTTCTCTTTGCGAGATCGTTGTAAAAACTTTCCGCCCTTTTCTCGGCCTTCATCGCCACTTCAAACAGATCTTTGAGGGAGGGCGACTGAGATATAATTTCATCAACAAGAGGTACCGGAGAACTGAGAGGTTTTTTCAGCTCGATCTCCGGAAACTGTTTTTCGTAGGCATCTTTGAGGATCTGTTCGTGCTTGTTCTCCTGAGCTATTAAAAAATCAAACTTCTCCTTCAGAACTGAGTTATCTGTCATTTCCTTCATATACCCGTAGAGTTTGGCCGCTTCTATCTCCGATTGGATAGCGATGCTCAAAATTTCCAAGGTTGTGTAATCTCTCTCCCTGTTCATGCCTTTCACCTTTCACCTGAAGTCCAACATCGGCATACATTCACGGCACCGGATGCCGACAAACCGCTTCATTACTGTTTTACCGTACAGTTTTTATTTCAGTTAGTTTACCATAACAGCTAATTATAACAAGATAAATTCTGATTCACCCACCTTCAGTTACACATCATTCGTCGGATCCCCGTTTACCCTATTGTGCTCTAATTCAATTTCTGATATATTCGAAAATGTTAAAAGCTGTTGGATGGAAACCCGAACATCTCCCGACAGCTTAATAATAACTAAAGGGGGAATCCCTGAATTACAAATTGGATGAAATGCCGATATCACCACTACCGGAACAAAAACCAGTTATGTGTTGATGACGATTCCCGATCTATTTTTCGGATAGAAACAAAGAGGAGAATGTTATGGAAAGACAGATCACTAAAATGGGCGGAAATCCAATAACCCTTGTTGGTCCTGAACTGAAGGTAGGAGACTCCGCACCCGAATTCATTGTGACAGACAACGACCTGAACCCGAAATCTCTGAATGATTTCGAAGGCAAGATTAAAATGATCAGCGTGGTCCCTTCCCTAGACACAAAGGTATGCGATATGCAAACGAGGCGATTCAACGAAATGGCAATCGGTTTCTCGGATAATGTTGTGGTCTTAACGATAAGTATGGATCTTCCGTTCGCCCAGGGAAGATGGTGCGGGGCAGCCGGAGTTGAGAGAGTAATCACTCTCTCTGACCACTTGAAAGCCTCTTTCGGAAACAACTATGGCCTTCTCATCAAGGAGTTAAGACTTCTCAATAGGGCTGTTCTCCTAATAGACACCGGGAATGTAATTAGATACATCGAGATAGTTGAGGAAAACCACGACCTTCCCGATTATGAAAAAGTACTCGAGGCACTGAAGAAAATTCAGAATTAGAAGCGTTCACACCATTCAAGGTGTTTGACGGCTTTTTAAAATTGGAGGATTCCGCATCAGCGGGATATTCGTCGTCAATTAATCCTTTCCCATCTGCGGAATCTGTAATACATATTACTGGAAAGGTTACTGAATTCTGCCGCGAGTCTAAAGAGACCTATACAGAAAGGCTGATTATTGTGATAAAAACAGGATTAAAAAGAATCTGCTCGGGAATTATAGCTGCGGTAACTTTTTTCTTATTAATTTCCGATACATCTCACGCCTGCACAACCTTTATCGCCGGCAAGAACACAACTGTGGATGGCTCAATACTCTTTGCCAAAACCGAGGACGACAAGGCTGGGTATGTCGACTATCTCTGGTTCATCGATCGTAAAGAACACAAGAAAGATACCATGATAAAGCTTAGCGGGGGTAACATGATACCGCAGGTAAAGAATACCTATGCCTACTATTGGGACCAGGTTCCCGGAAGCGAATATTCAAATGCCGTTATCAACGAATGGGGGCTTGCCATAGGAAGCGACGCCTGTCCATCAAAGGAAGGTTCAATAGAAGAAGTTGAAAAACGGGGTGATTTGTTAAATGGCGGGATTGGATGGCGGATAAGGTTTATACTCGCGGAGAGGTGTAAAACAGCAAAAGACGCAGTTGAACTTGCCGCGAAACTTATCGATAATTATGGTTACAGGGGCTCCGGAAGAACTCTCGATATAGTTGGCCCCAAAGAGGCATGGATACTGCAAATGGTAAGGGGCAAACAGTATGTAGCCCGCAGAGTAAAAGACGATGAAGTTGTGCCGGTAGCAAATACATATACAATACGTACAGTAGATACAAAAGATAAAAACAATTTTATATGCTCTGATAATCTCATAAGATATGCAAGGAAACGCGGCTGGTACGATCCGGAAAGAGACGGCGAATTCGATTTCGCAAAGGCTTACGCCAAAGAAAACTCACACACCGACATAAGGAACACTCGACGCTGCTGGATGATGGCTAAAACAGCCAACAGAGACTTTCCACTATCTTGGAAAGAAGCAGATCAGGGGAAAATGCCGGTATCTGTTAAGCCGGACAGAAAGCTCTCACTAAAAGATGTAATGGGTATAATGAGAACCCATTACGAGGGAACAGAACTCGATGATTCTGATGGCTACGCGACTTCACCGCACAAAACCAAAAGCCGCCCTATCTGCACATATGCCACTCACCGCACCACGGTTGTCCAGCAACGGGAATGGCTCCCTGTGGAGATTGGAACAGTTGTCTGGCGCGCCCTCTACGAACCATGCAGCAGCGGTTTTGTTCCCTGGTATCTGTGCGCAAGGGATATCCCGAAGGCCTTCCGGAACGCACCTGAAAACTTCTATGGTACAAAGAAAAACCTCTATGAATACCACTTCAACATGCCGAAGGAGATAGAACGGCTCGACATGAATTCAGCATCATGCGTATTTGGCCTTATGGCGGGGCTTGTCGACTCCGATTACCAAAATGTAATCGATTACGTTCAGAACAGATGGATTAAATTCGAAAATTTCCAATTCAAGATGCAGAATCATATTGAAGAAACAGCACTAAAGCTGTACAAAAGCGACAAAGACGCGGCGCGTGAATATCTGACTGATTACACCCGCGCAAGAGCGGCAAAGTCTCTCAAGACAGCCAAATCAATCATAGATGTCCTTGAGTACAGGCTATGGAATGCAAAGCAGGGCTCGAGGCTCAAATCAAGTAAATAACCGCGAGTTGAGATTGCCGACAAAACATTACGGCAAAGTGTTTGATGCGTACTAAAGTGTACATTCTGTCTATACAGTATAACTATTTGGATTACAACCAATTACAGCCCCGCATATTTTTAACCGTATTATCTGTACACAACACCAGAGATAAACTATCCTCAATATTCGCGGGAGAAAAGAATTTAAAGATTTATATTATCCCGGATAACTCCCTATATAATAGTGCATTAATCGATCCCTTCCTA
>JAGHBT010000319.1 GCA_021160845.1 bacterium
CCACTATATCATATAAGCTTTCCGAGGATGCCGCGGTCACCCTGAAAATTTTTACTATCAACGGCACACCGGTATTAAAAAGAAGAATAGCAAACGGCGACCCCCACGGTGGGTCAGCTGGGATTAATGAGATTTTTTGGGATGGGAGAAACGGCAAGAATGAATATGTGGCAAGTGGCGGATACATAGCTTTAATAAAAGCTGAGCGAGGGGAAGAAACCCTTCATACGATGCGGCGCAGAATTGCCGTTGTACGTTAATTTGTAAATCTCCTTGAATGTGGAGGCTCGAGAGATGAAATATGTTACTGAATCAAAACACATAAGATCATCAAAATGGGCAAGTCTGTTGATAATAATAGCCCTGGTGTTTATCGTTTCCCCCATTAATGTTTCTTCTAAGGACTACAGAGGGGGGATTCCCGGAGAGTGGATTACACATTATAAGGGCGCAAGAACGATTGGTCTGGGGGGGGCGTTTGTCGCTGTAGCGGATGAGCCTATTGGCGCGCTCTGGAATCCTGCCGGACTCGCACGGCTTTTTCAAAACGAGGCCTATCTGGAGACGGTAAGGTTGTTTGAAGGTACTTCAATAAATTGTTTAAGCGTAGCGGTGCCGGGAAGCAAGTATCCCACCATTGGTCTTTCAGTTCTTTCCCTTCATTCGGGGGAGTTTGAACAGACAAATGATGTTGGCGCAGTAACAGGACATTTCCGTGAAGGGGATATCGCGTTCATACTATCGACTTCCAAAAGGGTTGGTTCCCATTTAATGGTGGGAGCGGGAACAAGGATAGTCCGCCAGTCGATAGACGATTTTAACGATACGGGGATAGGGTTTGATTGCGGGCTTCTTTGCGATATTACCCCAATGTTCAGCATCGGTCTTTCCGTTCTGAATATGGCCGGTCCTACCTTGGAATTAAGGGAAGCGAAAGAGACCTTTCCGGTTGAAATTCGGGGCGGCATAGCTGCCAGAATGTTGTCCAACCGTCTTCTTGTTACGATGGAGATTGATCAATATTCGCCCTCTGAAACGAGTTTTCATATTGGCGCGGCGTTTAAGATTCATCCCCGCTTTACCATTCGTGTCGGTGGAAATCAATTCGTACCTACGGGAGGGATAAGTGTTAACTTGCCCAAAAATATGGTAATCGACTACGGGCTAAATGACAATGAACTTGGTGTGGCTCACAGGATAAGCCTTTCTTACCAGTTCGGCGGATTCTTCGCGGGGGCGGAACCCGACCGTGAGGTTTTCTCCCCGTTGGGCAGAAACCCCCTGGCAAAATTCAACCTTCAAACAAGGACGAGGGAAATACCGAAAAGATGGTTCCTCGAAATAGTCGACAATTCCGGGCAGGGGAGAAGAAGCTTCAAAGGAAAGGGTTCTCCTCCAGCCGACATCGTGTGGGACGGAAAGGACGGATCGGGTAATCCTCTTCCCGATGGAGTTTATTATTACAAATTCTATGTTGATGATGGCGATGGCCAAAAGATAGAGGGACACGGCGGTGTTATAGAGATTGATACAGGTATACGTACTATTTCGGCGCCTGTAACTTTCGGAAAGACTGCGGGTGAGTAGAAATGAAGATACAGGTATTTGCGTCTCGGGGTCTTGCAGCTATAATTGCTATTTTCGTGTTCAGTACGCCGGCTCATTCTTCAGATGAAGAATCCGCTTTCTCCTTTAAAAAGAGTGAACTCTGGGCGATGGAATATCATACACTGATTGAATCATTTGACAATGCTGTATACTCGGACGACCAAGTTTTTTCACTTATTGCTTCAATGGAGGCATCCGGAAAAGATAAGCAGGCGGCGGAAGAATGGTCTAAATGGGAGAGGAACTTCGGGTCAAGCGCTTTGCTCTCAGAAGTGAAAATATCCAGGATATGGAATTTTCTACGGCGTGGTAAAGTAAAAGAAGCTGAAGGGTTAATAATTAAGTTCAAAGATCTGTATCCATGGAGGAAAGAATCACCAGCTATAAGGGAAGCGGAAGCTGTCCTTGCCGCGCTCGACGGTAAATATCAAAAAGCCTTGTACATACTTGAAGGGGTAAAAGAGAGCGGGGGATCCTTGCTGCTTCGGGCCGTATGCTTGAAGGGGAGGGGGTATCCGTATAAAGCCGCTGTGGAATGTCAGAATTTAATTGATAAATATCCCGGAACCCGTTTGTGCGGGTACGCTTATTTTCTGAAAGGTAATATTTTTTCAAACAGAGAAGATTACGAGCGCGCGGCCAAGATATTCGGGGATTTTGGCGGCCGAACATCAAAACCCGATCTGCTTAAAGAAACAGAGTTGCTCGAAGGGTTATCAGTTTTTCTTTCTGGGGATCCCGAACATGGGTATAACCTTCTTGAAGGTGTGACGGTTCGTTACGATGGGGAGAATATCGCGGCAAGGGCGCGTTTCGCCATGGGGGAGATCAGATGGAATCAGAAAGAGTTCGCGAAGGCGCTTATAGAATTTAACAAGGTTCAAGCCGGGTATTTTGATAATCCTCTGGCCGCAACAGCACTGTATCTTGCCGGAAGATGCAGCGACAAACTTGGACGAGGAAAAGACGCGTCCAGTACTTACCGGGCGGTGGCTGAGAATTATCCCTATTCACCGGAAGCCCCGGCGGCGTTATATCTGGCGGGAGCCGGTTTTCTTCAAAGAAATAAGCCTCTGCTTGCGGCCCGGAATTTTCAGCTTGTACTTGACAGGTACGCGCCGGCAGGCGAGGGAGAGTTTAAATTTAAATCATCACGCCGCCGGAACCTAATTGAGGCCGCGCTATGCCTTCTGGAGTATTCTTATTATACAGCAGGCAACATGGGACAACTTGGGGGCATGCCCCATATATTACTGCAAAAGATGCCTCAGAGTAATTCGCTCTGGAGAGCTTACGCGCTTCTTTTCGATGCCGATGCCCTTTCATCCATTGGGAGGTATCCGGAAGCGCAGACAACTCTTAATAAACTGGTTATGGAGTTTCCGGACCATCTCGTAGCGATAAAAGCGAACAGGTTGCTGGCCTGGACATACGCTCGTCAAAGTAGGGAGGATCTTGCGATAAGTACGGAAGAGAGGATGATCGAGCGTTACCGGGCGTGGGATGACAAAGAGAATATGAGTGAAGCATATTTGGTAAAGGCTCACGCTTTATTTAATAAAGGGAAATACGACAAAGCGGCTTTCGAATATCGAGAATTTGTGAAACTGTTCCCTGGAAATCCAAAAGTTCCCCTGGCAAAATATCAAACCGGATTGTGTTATTCCATGCTTGAGCGGACCGGAGACGCGGTTGATATATGGATTGAGACCGCAAAAATGGATTCAAGTTCCTCCATCGCGAGAAAAAGCTGGCTGAGGGCGGGCGACCTTTATTTTCAGGCAAACAACTTCAAGGAGGCGCGCGGATGTTACGCCGGGTTGACCTGCAATTTCCCCATAGATTCAGAGGCTTATATCACCGGGAAATTGCGACTTGCTCAATGTGATTATAATGAAGGAAAAACAAAAGACGCGCTTGAACGATTTTCTGAAGTTCGGGATAAATTCCCTGGAACCAAGTATGCAGGGGAAGCTGATCAAGGCGTCGCGCGGTCGATGTACAGAATTGGTTCGAGAGACAGCTCTACTGAGATGCTCGAGAGGTTTACCGAGAAATTTTCTTCAAATCCACTTGCTCCCGACGCGGTTTTTAAACTGGGAAATATTTATTACGGGAAGAGGGAATATACACAGGCCGCTAATTATTTCAAGCTGGTTGTTAGCCGTTATCCGGACTATTCGGGTGCTGACAGAGCCTTTTTTCGTATGGCGGATTCCTATGAACAAATCGATTCAACACGTGCCGCGCAAAAGGCTTACAATCTTTTTATTGGCTATTTTCCGAAAAGCGAATTTGTCCCTTCTTCGCGTTTCAGGCTGGGGATGATCAAGTTTAATGAAGGGAAATATCAAGCTGCATCGGATTATTTCAATGAAATTATGAAAAATGCGGGAGCGTCTTCAGGAATACGTTCAGCCGCGCTTTATAATATGGCGATATCTTTGAAGATTCTGAATAAAGAAGACAAGGCGTTAAGTGAATTTCAAAACTGGAGGAAAGAAGGATTTGACGATAACAAACGGGCGGCTCAGGTTGCTTATCAGATAGGTCTGATTCTTGAGGCCCAGGGCAAGTATTCAGATGCGGCGGAAGAATATAGAACATCGACTGCCGGTGATTCCCCCGCTGATCTGGAGACGGAGATTTATTACAGACTTGGGTTCTGCCGTGAAAAGACAGGTGATCCGGAAGGAGCTCTGGATGCCTATCAAAACTCAACAGCAGGAGCGGGCGAAGAGAATCCCTTCGGTATTTCCGCTTTAGCGCGTTCGGCCCAGTTATACGAAAAACGTAGGGATTATAAAAAAGCGCTGAAGGTGTACAGGGATATTGCCAGCAGTACAACCGATCCCGAACTTGTGCTTATTGCCCGCGACAGGGTGAGTAAGCTGGAAGAACAATTCAGGTAAACCATACGGACAAGGAGAGAAAAATATGTTTTCTGAATTCAACTGGTTTGAAGCTATTAAGAGCAGTCCGATTTTTATAGTTCTGGTTTTATGCAGCATTGCGACGCTGGGGATTGTGATAGAGAGGGCTGTTTACTTTTTCAGACGGAAGGGCGACGGGGGAGCGAGCATTGCAATAGTGCTTGAAAAAATCAGCGCGGGTAATATAACAAAGGCTCTCGGTATATCCCGAGAATCTGTTCACCCGGCCGGGATAGTGGCTCAGCACATTCTTGAACTTGATTCTCACATGCCGGAGTCTGTCGAGGAGCGTATACATGTCGGGTTAAGTCAGGAGAAGATGTTATTCGAGCATAATCTCAGTTTTCTGGGGACAATGGCGGCGATATCCCCTCTTATCGGTCTCCTTGGGACTATATGGGGCATAATGAGAGCTTTTCAGGATATGGCAATGTCCGGATCTTCCGCTCCGGCAGTTGTCGCGGCTGGAATTGCTGAAGCGCTGCTTACTACCGCCGCAGGGATCATAATAGCGGTTCCGGCGATACTTTTTTACAACCATTTCGTCAACCGGATGAATGTTATGCTTTCGGTGGCCGAAAATTATGCCAGAAGCATTCGTTCTATTATGATAGAGAAGGGGCTGACGGCTCGGGCAGATTTGAGCAGAGAATTACTTGCCGATGATGATGAATCCGAGGGTATCCAGGAAAACTACACGGAAACAGCCGGTATTGTTGGAGTAAGGTAGATGAGGTGCTGTTATGAATAATAGTGCGAAGGGAATCCACAATATCAATATGACACCTTTAATAGATGTCTCTCTGGTGCTTGTTGTATTGCTTCTGCTTCTGACCCCTCTGGCGTTTGAATCAGGTATTGGAATAGAAAAAAACAGCGAGGGAGAAAAATTAAATAAAAAGGTTACCGACAGGAAAATAATTGAACTTGAAATTGTTTCTGATGACAGCGTGATTGTGGATAACAGATTTGTTTCAAGGATGGCGCTTGTGAGTTTGCTTCGTCCCTTGATTTCAAAAACCGGCGATTGCGGGGTTGTAATATCGTGCCGAGGTGATGTTTCGCATGGCGCGTTTGTGGATGTTCTCGATAAATCTAGACGGAGTGGAGTGTCTGGAATTTCAGTAATGGAGAAATAGAATGTTTCAGCTTGAAGGCAAAAAACCCTTGGAGATTAGAAGGATAAATTTAACGCCTATTATAGATGTGGCGCTCGTTCTGGTTATCATTTTACTTATAACCGCCCCCGTTTTATCTGTGTCGGACCTTGAGGTGGCATTGCCTGAAGTCAGCTCTCGCGGTATTGAGGATGAGAACAAAATAAGCATTACAATTAGCAAAGAGGGCAAATTCACAATAGACAGAAGAAAGTTTGCCGGAGAGA
Source organism: bacterium (assembly GCA_021160845.1). Lineage (GTDB taxonomy): Bacteria > Krumholzibacteriota > Krumholzibacteriia > Krumholzibacteriales > WJIX01 > JAGHBT01. The sequence continues at coordinate 5,926 of JAGHBT010000319.1, forward strand.
ATCTTATCTCTGTGCTGGGGAAAGAGCTTGAAAAAAAAGAGGGCAGTCTTGTTATTATCCGCGCCGATTCCCATCTGCCGTACAGAGTGATAAGAAAAGTTCTTGAAGATATCAAGGCTGCCGGAGCCCGAAGGTTGGCGATCGCGACCGTTCAGAGCGCCCGAATACCTCTGGAAGAAACAGACCCGGGGGAGAAAGATAATTCATGAACCAGTTGGTTTTAAACAATCAGATTCTTGAGATAAAGGATAGAACCAGACTGATGACAGCAATTAGTGTGGTGCTTCATATTTTATTGATTTTTTCGTTACCCTATATTTATGAATCCCGTGAGTTTGTGCGAGCTGCAGCCGATTTTACAGAGTTTACTTTCGTAAGCCGACCTTTAAGCGGGAAGAGTGAGACAACTGTACAGGATATAGCCAGCGGCGGTACCAATGAGAAAAAACCGATAGAGATTGACCGGTTGGATAAGAGGTTCACGGAGAAGCTTGTTCTTATGCGAAGCGAAAAGAGAGCGTACGAGAAACCCGTAGGTAGTCAAGGCATGGTCTTGCAAATTTCAAAGGCCCGCATGAAGGGCTTTTCGGCCGCTGAAGTAGCGGAAGTTCCCACTGAACTTAGACGGAACAAACAGGAGGGATTCAGCCAAATGTCACTTCCGCGTGCCGGGCATCTTCCCATAATTGAACCGGCGGATAATATTAAACGGCAGAAGCCCGCGGAAGAGATTTCCATGAACCCGGAATCCGGCATTCCGGGGATGACATTAACAGGCCCCGCTTCCGACAGGAAGATTGTATCATCTTTGCTTCCTGAATATCCGCGTTGGGCGCTGCGTGACGCGGTTGAAGCGACAGTGAAGCTTCATTTTGTAGTACTTCCCAATGGGAACATAAAAGAAAATATATTAATTAAAGAAACTTCCGGATATGAAGAATTTGATAGAAACGCGGCAGCAAGTATTCTGTCATGGAGATTTTCTGCTCTGCCTGCCGGAGGTAATGAAGAACAATGGGGTGATGTTGTTTTCAAATACAGATTGGGCAACAAAGAAAAGGGAGAAAAGTTATGAAACTATTTGTTCGTTATTTGTCGGGGTTCTTTCTTGTTTTGTTGCTTATACCGAATATTTTGTTTGGCGCGGATGAAGGTGTGATAGCGCAGAAATCCGGCAGTTCAGAATTGTTATTATCAAATGTTGATCCTGACCGGAAAAATCTGGAAAGAAATTCTGAAATAAACGCTCTGGACAACGGACACAAAACCATGACGATTAAGGGAGAATCTTTGATTCGGATTGAATTTGAACGTCCCCTCCTTGACCTAAAGATAGATCCGTTTAGCGTTGAAGAGCTTGGCTGGAGGCACTCCTGGGAAAGTGTTGATTTCTTGCCCTATGTGATGAACCAGTCCGCTTTTAGAAGACCTAACTTTTTGGCGCGACCAGGGATGGATTCCTTTGTGTCTGGGAAAGTCGCTGTTTTCCGCCCCGGAGCCAAGGATAGTGATGGTTGGCAATTGACTGTTGTGAATTCAAGAGGAAAGATCGTCGGGAAGTATAAGGGCGAAGGCGCTTGCCCGGAAGAGATAAAATGGGACGGGCTTTCGTTAAGCGGCAAGCCTGTTGACCCTGGGTTAACATATTCATATGAGTTGAAGGCTTTCGACAGAGCCGGCAATATGAGAAGATATATAGGAGAGGGTTTTGAAATTTCTCCATTTATTGTTGGGACAACTGTGGGAACAGCTTTTGTGTTCTCGGCCAAAGGCTTGTCAGGGGAAGAATATGAGAAGTCTAAAGGTGCTTCGAAGATACTTATAGAAGTAGCGAGTCGTCTTAATCAGATGGATCTTCTCGGTAGGGATATTATGGTTGAAACAAGAGCACGATCAGAATCGCTGGCGCAAAGCCTGGCGGAAGAGACAGTAAATGTATTAAAGTGCGCTATTGCGGGTGATCCTTCCCGTATTAAATCATCTTTCGCGGGAGAAATGGACGCTTCAGATTACGGTAGCGTCATAGTAACTCTGGTCGGGCGGTAAAAATAAATCCGATTTTAGACAGATTACCAGAAGTGTGACCTTAAAAAGAGGAACACAGTTCGCGAGAGTGATATTAAAGGAGACAAAAAGTCTTCTTTCGGAATCGATACCATTATCTGGAGTACGGCTTATAGGCGTGGGGATTTCGAATCTGGAACCGGCTGGGAAAGGAAAACAGCTATCTCTTTTTGGAATTGGTAAAAGTGAAGAAAAAAAATGGCAAAGGGCTGAAAGGGCTATAGATGATATTCTGAACCGCTTTGGGGAGGAGGCTCTCGGGCCCGGATCGCTGCTCGAATAAATTCCGTGTATCTTTTAAAAAAAATTAAAAAACCGTTAATACTTTCTCTTTTTGAGACGAATAACTATACAGATGCAGAA
>JAGHBT010000288.1 GCA_021160845.1 bacterium
GCTACAGTCTTACCTTTAGGTTATATACAGTTCCGACGGGCGGCTCGTCTATTTGGAACTGCACAGAGCCGGTTACGGTCACAAAGGGGATATTCAATGTGATGCTCGGCTATATGTGCGTGTTTAACCTCCCTTTTGACGCTCCGTACTATCTTGGAATCAGCGTTGAGGCTGAAGCGGAGCTTACTCCGAGAACAGCCCTTACGGCCTCAGCCTACAGCTTAAACTCACTCGCTGTTACAGGAACGGACAATGTCTTTCCGGCAACCGGTAATGTGGGAATAGGGACTACATCCCCAAACGACAGGCTTACCATAGAACATGATTCACAGGTCGGTATCAGGTTATAACAGCTTGGACAACAATCCTGACATATAGGGCTTCATTGCCCGGCAATCAGGACATTTCTCTCTGGTTAGATGATGCTATGCCAACCGGTGTATATCAGTTTCCAGCTAGTCTTCACGGGCTTTTTTCAGTAGCTTCCGCGGGTACTTATACATATTACTTCCTTGGAATTGAATCCTCGGGGAGCTATACGTTAAATGACACTCAATTTACACTGATATACATCCCAACATCTTACGGCACGGTTATGCCCACACTTGCAGGAACCGGAGGCTCTCGTGATGATTCAGAAACCAGGCCGGGGATGACAGAAGCCGATGTCAACACGGAGAGAATGGAATCTATCTCGGCAAACGACGCCCGTGTGCGGCGCGAGCTCACAGAAATGAGAGCCAGAATGGAAAAACTCGAAAGGGAAATGGAGAATAACCAGAGGTGACAACATAAAAAAGAAACAACATTCTCCGGAGATAAATTTTAAGGGAACCCCTTAAGGCTTGACCTCGAAAAAACAAAGGGGGGCTTTTGGCAACGATAAGCTCCCCTTCTTCCATTATTAATTCTATACACGCTTTAACAATAGTGTTGTTTTTGATATTTTGAGAGGTTAACTTATCACGCATAACAGTTTATATTCTGTAGCTCCGAAATTGTTTTGTAATAAGACAAGTTGGAAGGAAGATTTTGAAAAAGCTATTAATAATTTTTCACATATCGATCATCCTTACAACCACCTCGTGCGGAGTAGGCTTTAGATCCGGACCCAACTACAGCAGGCCGAAGAATATCGCGGCAATGCCCGATTCGTTCCGGAACGCGAATGTTGACCCAGAATATACAAATATCTCTCGCGAGTGGTGGAAGGCCTTCGGCGACACCAAGCTCGACAGCCTCGTGAACAAAGCGGTTCAAAATAACCTTAATATTGAAAAAGCCACAGCGTCAGTAATGGAATTTCAAGCCCGCAACACACAGGCAAGAGCCGGATGGCTGCAGGACTTGCTTTCGGGGTACTCTTTGTAACTGGGATTACACTGCTTCTAATCCCGTGCCTCAATCTTATTCTGGAGGATATTCACAATATGGCAACAAAGATAAGACAAAGGTATTCGGGGAATTCAACAATGGCAGAACCGGGGAATATAATTAATTTCTTTTCCCTGTCTGCTTGCCCGTCACAAAATCAGGGATTTCCTTTATGGTTGTTCCCATCACCTTGAAGGCCTTCATCATATGTTTAAAGGACTGCTTCTGAAGTTTTGCCGGCTCCTTCCCCACACTCTTCCATCCCTGAATTTCAAGATCGTCAGCGGGTAACTCGAGTTCTTCCCAATTGTTAAATAACTTGCCCCAGTCGCTTTTTAGTATCTTAAGTACTCTTCTTTTATGCACAGTATACCAGAAAAAATCATGGTATAGAACACTCGCAATAAAAGCCCATGGCGCTAATGCTGTCCTTAACGACCATTCCAACGGCTTTTTAAGAGGTCCCCAGTATATCTTGTGCTGCATTTTACTGGCAAATGTCATTTTCTTAAAGGGTCCCACAAAATGCCAGCTTTTATTCGCCTCCTCAACATCACCGACAATTTCTATCTCCTCAGGCCTTCCCGTACCCAATCCGGCTTCATGAGCCAACCTTATAAACTTTATCTTCATCGGATCAAACCCCATCAGTTTCGCAGCTATAGCATCGATGGCAACCTGATCGGAAGACGCCAAAAGCATATTTTTAACATAGGGTACCATACATCTTGGCCCGGGGCCATCTCCCGCAAACGTCCCATCCATTACGGCAAAAAGCCCCGAGTGTATCTTTTTCTGTATCCTTAAGAGATCTATCAAGGTTTCGTGAATAACAGGATGTGTCCAATGCCTCTTCTCGTTTAAAAGCCCCCCGAAGGCATTTTTCATGGCCCCCGTTGTTGTCGTGAAAACATGGGTTTTTATAGTCGGGAGATGAATTATATTCTCCCCGATAAACCTCTTTGGTATCATAAATCCCTTTGGATACACATCATTAAGAACCAGGAACTTGTCTGTGAGATCACCAACCGCATCCCTTATATGTATCCACTCTTCACCCTCATAGAGATGAATATTCCTAAGACCATGATGATCCGTGACATTGACCTGTTTGTTTTCCCTTTCTCCAAGATGAGAATCTATTACAACGGTTCTATTATGACACCCATGTATAAGCGCCGGATCATATCCATCCCTTTTCATGGCTCGTATAACCCCTTCGAGCTGCCAGGGTGTGGTTGAACTGCCCGGATAGAAAAAATGCCAGCTTATATTTATCTTTAAAGCCGTATCAACATTTTTTGGAAGTTCATCCTGATAATCCGCGAGATTCATTAGCCGGTGATAATCTTCCAACACCGTTTGTGGAGAAGTTTTAATAATAGCAACTTTTGATCTTTCCATACCTGACCTCTCATCGATAAGTTCTGTGGAATAATATACACCCTGTTCAAATTAATGAGAAGAAGAAATAAAAATACGAAAACAATATTTTGCCGACGGTCAACGAAGCAGAACCATCTTGCGGGACTGTATCTTTTCTCCCTGCTTTAAAACCCAGAAGTAAACCTTCAAAGAAACTTATCGGAAACAAAAAAAGGGCCTTCCCGGAATTGAGAAAGCCCTCTCTGTCTTTTTTTCTACTTGTTGCAGTTATACAACACCCTGATCGAGCATTGAGTCCGCAACCTTAATAAACCCGGCAATATTGGCGCCCTTGACATAATTAACAAAATCGCCTTCTTTACCGTGCTCTACACACTGCGTGTGTATCGCCTTCATGATATTATGAAGCTTCTCGTCAACTTCTTCACTCGTCCAGCTATAACGCATGCTGTTCTGTGACATCTCAAGACCGCTTACCGCTACTCCGCCTGCATTGGAAGCCTTGCCGGGAGCATAGAGAATCTTGTTTTCAAGATAAATATCCACAGCCTCCGGAGTACTCGGCATATTGGCGCCTTCACAAACACAAATACACCCGTTGTCGATAAGGGTTTTTGCATCCTCGGCGTCAATCTCGTTCTGCGTGGCGCTGGGAAGCGCGATATCACACTTGACGTTCCATGGGCGATTGCCTTCCTGGTATTCTACCCCGTACTTATCAGCATATTCCTTAATGCGTCCTCGCTTGACATTCTTGAGTTCCTTCACAAATTCAAGTTTCTCTTCATCGAGTCCATCGGGGTCATAAATCATGCCGCTTGAATCTGAAAGTGTAACAACCTTAGCGCCAAGCTGCATAGATTTTTCAGCCGCATGCTGAGCTACATTACCCGATCCTGACACAACGCAGACCTTGCCTTTCATAGAATCGCCTTTGGTTTTGAGCATCTCTTCAGCAAAGTAAACCTGCCCGTAACCTGTAGCTTGCGGACGAATAAGGCTTCCGCCCCAATTACGACCCTTGCCGGTTAACACCCCAGTAAATTCGTTTCTTATCCTCTTGTACTGGCCAAACAGGAATCCAATCTCGCGACCGCCAACCCCTATATCGCCGGCAGGTACGTCGGTGTCAGCGCCAATGTACTTGCTGAGTTCCGTCATAAAAGACTGGCAGAAACGCATGACCTCGTTATCGGATTTTCCTTTCGGGTCAAAATCGGAGCCACCCTTTCCTCCTCCCATCGGGAGTGTGGTAAGAGCGTTTTTGAAAACTTGTTCAAAGGCAAGAAACTTCAAAATCCCAAGATTCACAGTAGGATGTAAGCGAAGCCCTCCCTTGTAGGGACCGATCGCGCTGTTCATTTGAACTCTAAACCCGCGGTTGACCTGTATATCACCTTTGTCATCCAGCCAGGGTACACGGAACATAAAGACACGTTCCGGCTCTACCATTCTTTCAAGAACTTTGGCTTCTTTATATTTTGGGTTTTCTTCCATGAAAGGCATAATTGAAAGCGCCACTTCATATACGGCCTGATGAAACTCAGGCTGGTTCGGATCACGGGCCTTTACTTTTTCCATAAAGGCTTCTACAGCATTAGACATCTTAGCCTCCTTTTGAGGGCTGATGACCAAAAAACAGCTATTTGACTACCCCTATTAATAAAAAACACAGCCGGGAACACGGATAATATATGATTAAAAGATAAGGTGTCAAGCAATTTCCGGCATTTCTGAATTAGTAAATTATATCAAATGGTATTCGGCTGGGTCCGGCAAAACAACGCCCTTCTAACTTATTGTAAATACTTATACTATCCTACTATATCCCCTTCTTCCACATCATCCTCATCATCCTCGGGATATAGCTTGTTAAGACATTCATCACAGAGGCTGTGGCTGAATTCCGCATCCGAATGTGCCTCGATATATTGATCTATCTTCTGCCAACTCTCATCATCAGTTCTGATTTTGTGGCAATTACTGCAAATCGGTATTATCCCCTGTAGGGTTTTTACATGACTCAGGGAATTTTCAAGTTCTCCTATTTTTGAGTATAACGCTTCCTGAAGATTTAATATTCTTTCGCCAGCCTTGACTCTCGCAAAGAGTTCTTCCTTCGCGAATGGTTTAACAATATAATCATCCACCCCGGAGTTCAATCCCTCAACTATATCACTTTTTTCGGTCTTTCCCGTTAAAAGAATAATATAAAACCTGCCCCCATTTTCATCCTCGCGTATCAGGCGGCATACCTGAACTCCATCCATCTCCGGCATCATCCAATCAAGAATTACCAGACTAGGAGAATTTTCCGATTTCATCACTTTTAAAGCCTCTTTCCCGTCTTTCGTAGCGACAACATCAAACCCCTCCTTTGAAAGCATCGCTTCCAGGATTCGACGCGTTGACAGGGTATCTTCAGCTATCAATATTCTCATTCAATTTCTCCAAATCTCAATAACACCAAGATTACAACAACAAGTTTCAAATAACCTGCAGACAATTTATTTATCGTCTGATTAAAAGGTTTCTTTATAATATTATCACCGTGATTTATTAATACCCTGTATTGTAATTGAA
>JAGHBT010000041.1 GCA_021160845.1 bacterium
ATTAAGAATTCTATATCTCAACTTGCCAAGGAAAATATTAACTGGATTGTTTCTGGAAAGGAAATGAATAACTTGATTCCTTCTTATACCCATCCCCGATAGCTCGAGAGCAGCAGCGGCATTTGTTCTATCCATCCAATATGCTTTCAGAAACATCCTTCTTGCCTCATTTCTCTTGCCATCTTCAAGTAAAACGCGGCCTAAATTGACATACAGAATCGGTTCGGAGGACGAACGCTTCAGCGCCTCAGCACAAAGGGATTTGCCTTTAATCCTGTCACCCTGCATGGCGGTACAAACACCAAGAAAAGAGAGATAAAGTGGATTGTCAGGAGCAATTTTCACAGCTCTTTCCAGATACTCTTTCCCCCCTGAGTAATTTCCACGTTTTATATTTTCGCTCGCCTTCAGAAAAAAATCTTTGGATTCATAGGTTTCTTTGTCAATCGATACCTGTACCATACTGTCCTGTTTCCAAGCGCATAACGCCTTATTACGGCTTCTCAAAGTGGGTATAATTACCTGCATTCTCCTATTCCAAAGCAAAGCAATAATCATTCCTCCGATTTCCATTGTTTTCTGAAAAAACTTCTCTCATAATAATTTGACAAAAGGACATCCAATAGATAGTTTTCATGGAAAGAAAAATGGAAAGAATATCATTATGAAACTGTCTAATAAAATCAGAAAATCAGCGATAAAGCTTGAGCTAAAATCTGATAACAAAGTTGATGTCATCAGTGAATTGGTAGATATCCTTTGCGAGGCGTACAACCTTGATCAGCGTAAAACCATACTTGAAGCGGTTCTTAAGCGTGAAGCGGGGCAAAGTACGGGAGTGGGGATGGGGATTGCCGTACCTCACGCTAAAACCCCCGCGGTTGACAAACTTCATGTTATCTCCGGACTGGCAAGGAATGGAATAGACTTTGATTCAGTTGACGGTAAAAAGGTCAATATATTTTTTCTTCTTGTTTCACCGCGCAATGTTTCCGGACCGCACATAAAGGCCCTTGCTGGTATTTCGAGGCTGGTAAAACACGAAAAATTCAGGACTTCCCTGCTTGAATGCCATACCACCAAAGAGTTTCTAAAAACTGTAAAGGAAGCCGAGAAAAGGTATTTGTAAGACTATCGTTCCGGAGGTTCAACTGTTTGGAAATCTCAAAGTATATAACAAAGACTCCTTATTCCGTACGACCGGAAACGCATTTTAAGGATATTGCCAGAATATTTTTTGAGACGGGTGAATCGATTATACCGGTTACCGATGAAACAAACACCCTTCGTGGAATAATCAGCATTAATGATTTTATGCTGATATTTCTTCCCGAGTATATTGATTTAATAAAAAATGTCGATTTTATACACAGTTTCGGAGCCTTGGAAAAAACTTCATTTACTATCGAAGAACTCCTCTTTGTGGCTGAAGACCTCATGGAAGAAAATCCCCCGGTGCTCGAAGAAAATGATAGCTTTATAAAAGCAATAGCTACCCTTCATATACATAACCTTTCACGAATACCTGTCGTAAGAGGAGACAAACTCGCTGGCATGATAAGCCTAAACGATATCTGCAGAGGAATATACGAAAGTGAAAAGAAATAATGACAGTTCAGCTTCTCATAGCCCTAGCTCTGTTTGTCGCTTCATACATTCTGATAGTCTCAGAACGGATTCATAGAACCAAAGTTGCCATTCTGGGCGCTGTCCTGCTTATTTGTTTTCATATTATAACCCAGAGTGAAGCCTTCGAGTATATCGATTTTAACACTATAGGACTTTTACTCGGCATGATGCTTCTAATCAGCGTCATAAAGGAAACCGGCGCTTTTACTTATATTGCCATACGCATAACAAAGAAAACAGGTGGAAACAAATGGAAAATACTTATCTGGTTTTCGATTTTTACAGCCTTGGCCTCCGCTCTTCTCGATAATGTAACTACAGTTCTTCTTATAGCCCCTATAACCATTCTCATCGCTGAAATGCTTGATATATCACCCTTTCCATTCCTAATAGCCGAGATTCTATCGGCAAATATCGGGGGAACAAGCACCCTTATAGGCGATCCTCCAAATATATTAATAGGAAGCGCAACAGATCTTTCATTTATAGATTTCCTTATTCATCTCGGACCGATATCAATTATTATCCTTGCTGTTACCCTTATTTCCTTCAAAATCATCTTCCGAAAAGACCTTAAGCCAGGGGAAAATGACAATAAAAATATTATATCCGAAATGGACGAGACTAAAGTTATCAAGGACTCAAAACTCCTGCGGCGCAGCCTTATCGTTCTTGGATTTACAATGGCGGGGTTTCTGGTTCACAGCTTTCTTCACCTTAAACCGGCAACCATTGCCCTGGCCGGGGGGGGAACACTTCTGATCTGGAGCGGCGCCGACATCGAGAAACACCTCAAGGAAATCGAGTGGACTACACTCTTTTTTTTCATGGGGCTTTTTATACTTGTCGGCGGCCTTGAAAAAACAGGAGTCCTAATATGGCTTGCGGAATTAATAATCAATTTAAGTGACAACATGATTATTCTGTGCATCAGTTTACTGTGGATTTCCGCCCTTGCCTCTTCATTCCTGGATAACATCCCATTTGTAGCAGCCATGATCCCCCTACTTACAAAGATCACAACAAGCCTCTTCCCAAATACCCAGGGGCTGGATGAGGCCGCGTATCACGTCTATTACATACACCATTCTCTACCACTATGGTGGAGCTTGGCGCTTGGCGCATGTCTTGGAGGCAATGGAACAATAATAGGAGCTTCAGCTAATGTGGTTATCTCAGGGTTCAGTGAAAAAACCAGAACACCGCTTAATTTCAGAAACTACTTTAAATATGGGTTTCCCCTTATGCTTGTATCTATCATTCTATCTACCGCGTATTTGTTGGTCAGATATCTAATTTAAAATCCCTTTGGATGCCGATGCTGATAACACATATTTTAAATAACAATATCAATATAATAATTTTACTGAGCAAAAGGGAGAGAAACACTCTCCCCCTAAAGTGAAAAAAATTATACTTGCATCCGCCTTCCGGGCA
>JAGHBT010000285.1 GCA_021160845.1 bacterium
ATCGTGAAGTTGCTCCGGTGCTCTTTAAACATCTTAAAATTGACACTGGAGAGTATAATGAGATAGAAAAAGAGATTCAGAGTTATCTTGGGCTTCTTCTCCGGAGTGAGAATGGATTTCATGACAAGTTTATCCTCCTAAGCAAGTTTATCTCGAAGGAGTTTGGAGCAGCGACAGTAGCCATTTATACAGCCACCGATGAAGGTGACTGGCTAATTCTCGGTGGAAGCGATAATCAATTTCAACAGAATGGACCTTCTTCAAGAATACATTGCAGTAAGGGGAGTTTGGCAAAGGCCTATTTAAGCTCCAGAGAGGTGCTAATAACCGAGGCAGAAGCCGGAGATGACAAGAAGAGGGAAAAGTTGTCATTTATGTATCTTCCACTTATAAACAAGGAGCCAGTCGGCGTTCTTGTTATTGAATTCACAAAGCTTGATTCCCTTGAACAATTTAGAAAGCATAAGGAAAGCCTTCGCTTTCAACTTGGGCTATTCATCCACTCTCAGCTTAAAGACATAAGACACAACCGTAAGATGGATACACTTGAGAAACTGTCAGACCTGACCCCCGAACTGATCAGTTCCGGCAATATTGCGGGAAACATCGACAAATTGTCTTCAATACTATCACAACTGGTAAGGGCTTCCATGGGAAGTTTTCATTATTTTGAAGAGGGCACAGAAAAGAGGTCTTATTATAATTTTCCATCCGATGAGAAAGAATTTAAGAAGCAGAAGAGTTACGATTCAAAAACGGTAAAGACAATTATGGCCCGGCCCGTACTTGAGTGTACAAGCTATTTATCGACGGAAGTGGATACCTTCGAATCACCACCTTTCTATTATTCAATAATTACTTATCCACTTGTTTATAGTAGCAAAACAAAGGCCATCTTTATCGGATATAACAAGGAAACCACCTCGCCTCTTGATTCTTCTATTTTCGGCGAAAATGATATCAAGTTGCTGAGTAAAGCGAAAAATATTTTAAATTCCATAAACGCCGTTAATATTGAGGAGAAAAAGGAGGAGGACGCAAAACCAGGAAGCTTTAAAGAACTTTTAAAAACCAACCAAACACTTTTTATCAGTAAGATACAGGAAGAGATCGAAAGGGCTGAGAGGTACCATCAGACTTTTACCGTGACGGTTTTCAAAATAATTGGTCTAAGAGAGTTACTAACAAATGAGGAGAGAAAGGGACTGTTTCACATAAATAATATAAGTTCAAAATTAAAAGGTATCATCAGAAAAACCGATTATTTCTCATGGATTGAGACTGATCTTATCGCTATCCTGTCGCTCGAAAGCTACGGCAGGATTAAAAAACTTGAAAGGCGAATCAGTTCTTTTATCAACAGTTACCTGGAAGAAAATGAACTCTTTGATCAGGAATTCTTTCATTCAAAGAGTTCATTCGCAAGATTCCCAGGTAAATCGGAAACCCCGGCGGCCGTTATTATGGAAGCAAAAAGGGGATTGGGTTAGCGCGAGTGTAATTATTAAAACTATTTTAAATAGACGTATTATCAGTTGCAATTTTATTGTTGTTTAAGTAGAATCACTCCGAATTCTGTAATTCTTTAATCTTAAAGGAGCGAACATGCTTAAAAATCATCCTAAAGGATTGATTGTCGCCTTCTTCGCCAATATGGGAGAGCGTTTCGGTTACTATACGATGCTTTCCATATTTGTATTTTATCTCCAGGCGACATTCGGGTTTTCCGTTACAAAAGCCGGTTGGGTATATGGCGGGTTTTTGTTTGGAATTTATTTTTTGCCGGTATTCGGAGGACTGATAGCCGACAAGGTTCTCGGATACGGAAGAACAATTACTGTTGGGATAATTGTTCTCTTTTTCGGCTATGGCCTACTTGCTCTTCCGGGAAAGAGTTTTCTTTTTCTCCTTTTTTCGCTCTTTGTAATTTCAGCAGGTACGGGGCTCTTTAAGGGGAATCTTCAAGCACTTGTGGGGAATATGTATGATCATCCCCAATATGAAAAACAGCGTGATTATGCCTTTAATATCTTTTATATGGGAATAAATATAGGTGCTTTCTTTGCCCCGTCAGCCGCGACAGCGGCAATAAATTGGGTATTGGGAAAGAATGGTTTTTTTTATAACCCGAAAATAGTCGATTTGGGTAACAAATTTCTTGTCGGAAAACTGGAAGACACTTCGGAGCTTTCGTTGCTTGCGAAGGCACAAGCTGGTGTGTCTTTTACAAATTTGTCAGGTTTCTGCGAAAAGTATATAAACAGTGTCAGTATGGGGTATAAAGCGGCTTTTGCGATCGCGGCATTGAGTATGATTGTTTCCTTTGTAATATTTGTTGTTTTCAAGAAGTATTATAAAGACGATGACTTGTCCGAAAAAGAGAAGGCCGCGAGTGAGGAGCATAGGGATAAACTTATCGAACTATCTCCAAAACAGATAAAAGACAGGCTCTTTGCCCTTTACTTTGTGTTCTTTGTAGTAATGTTTTTCTGGATGAGTTTTCATCAAAATGGCTTAACAATGAGTGTTTTCGCGAAAAACTATACGGTTGACAAAGTTGATAATTTTACCTACATCTTTTTCAGCCTGAAATCTTTTCTGCCACTTATCTTGGCAATAATTGGGTTAGTGTTCCTGATTAGAAAAGCGAGTGCTAGAGTGACGAGAATTATAGGGGGGATACTCTTTCTAGGTGCAACAATTGTTACCTATCGTGTCGTAAAAGGCTACGATAGTATTATGCCTATTAGCCCCCAGATTTTTCAGCAATTCAATCCGATATTTATTGTATTTCTGACGCCTGTAGTTATTGCCTTCTTCTCCTTTTTGCAGAAGATGAACAAGGAACCAAGTACTCCAAAGAAGATCGGCATCGGGATGATTATCACAGGCCTGTCTTTTGGGATAATGTTAATTGCTTCAATAGGGTTAAAATCACCAGCCGCTCTTAAAGGAGGAATATCCGAAATACTAAGGGGTCCTTATTGGCTTATAGGAACCTATTTTTCGCTTACAATAGCTGAACTTTGTCTTTCTCCTATGGGAATTTCCTTTGTTTCAAAGGTAGCTCCTCCCAAATATAAAGGGACTATGCAGGGAGGATGGCTGGCCGCTACTGCAGCGGGGAATCTTCTCGCGGGATTGATAGGATACTTCTGGGATAAATGGGAATTGTGGCAATTCTTTGGTTTACTAATCGTTATGAGTTTACTTTCAGCCGCTTTAATATTTTCCGTGATGAAAAAACTGGAAACAGCCTCAAAATCGTAAGATGATCCTGAGGAGTCGGGGAGAATTAAATAGAGATTCTCCCCGACTCTTTCTTTTTTCGGGGACATTATTACAGAAAGTCCTGGGTTTTTAAAATGTCTTAGAGAAACCGAATGGAAGCGCTCTGATATTTATACCAAAACTTATGTCGTCATTCTGACTTAGGGATAAAAAGAAGCCCGGAGAAATATTTCTGATATGGAAAAGCCCTGGATAGATATTTAACCTCAACATATAATCCTGTGATTTAGAATAAATCAGCGACGCAAGAAGAGAATTGTTACGGTCGTAAAATGCTCCGGCTGTAACAACAAAATCTGCTGTTAAAGAGCGAAAGGTGGTACTTCCGCTGATATCAATAAGTTCTTTGGTAACTAACCCTGCGCCAAAAGAAAAGCAGTTGCCGTCGGGTTGTTTGAATGACAAACCAAATTCACCATGTGTTCCGAAATGATAGAAAAGTCCTATATCCTCATTGTTGGTAAGCCAGTATTTTACAACGAAGTTCTGGCCGATATTTTGAACTGCCCCCTTTTCAGGGTTATAGGAAACCTGATACGACCAATCAGCCAAATTAAGAGTATTACTAAAGAACCGTGAAACCCTGTCACTGTTGAAGAGTACCATACCGAGTGGATCAAAAATATATAGATCAGCTATTGGATCGGTGCTATATCCCACAAATTTGCTGTTTTCCACAACTTCATTAAGCAGATGGTATACAGAGAGCGTCAAAATTGAATAGGCTTTCGGGTGGTTGTATCTGTGCAGGTCAAACCATTCAGTCATCATTCTGTATGACATTCCTCCACCAATAAGATGCAATGTATAATTAGGCCAATAATAAGCCTTATTGCGGTTAAAACTTATTGGTAATATCTGGTTGCAAAAGAATTCGCTTTTACCCTCTTCGCTGATCGCCTTGAAAGGATGGCTCATGTTTCGCCATAGGTTCTCAGTCCCTGTCTTGAAATCTATGTCGGAGAGAGTATTGCTTCGATTATCTACCTGCAATATTCCAAACCCGCCGTTAAGAATAAGCCTTATGGGATTTATCAGGCATTGGCTCCCGTAATCCAAGCCGTTGTAGAAATAATTTTCGGTGTCCAGTGAATCGGCGCTAAGAGGATTGGAAAGACTTCGTTTAGAAGAGATAGTTAAAAAAATGAGAATCAACAACACACAGAATATAGACAATCTATATTTTATAAATATTTTACACACAATTTATAACTTTCAAACAATATTAAGAG
>JAGHBT010000292.1 GCA_021160845.1 bacterium
AAGTACCACCTCAGGACAAAGTCTCCGAGGAATAAGCATAGAATGCCAGAGGGCGCTAGAAATGATCCAAAAGGAACTGCCGTACGTCCTGTTCCACCCCTGTGCAGCAAAAATACACCATAAATAGCTCCAAAAAGGGAAGCAAAAAGTATCACGGGCAAAACAAGTCTTATCCCCAAAAACGCCCCCATCATCGCCATGAGTTTTACATCTCCTCCACCCATACCATCGATTTTTCTGAGATGTTTGTAGATAAAACCTGTTAAATAGAGGCTTCCACCCCCGGCAATCGCGCCGGATACCGAACGCACGACACCGATTCGACCTCCCAGAACCGCCCACAGAATTCCAATCACGATAAATGGCAAACTGATGGCATCCGGGATGATCTTGTGGTCCCAATCAATCACTGCGATAGCAAGAAGAGACATTATAAATGGATAGATAAAGATGAGATCAATACTCCATCCTGAATGATATATACAGAGCGAGGCGAAAATGCCCCCAAGGAGTTCAATAACCGGATACCTGAAAGATATTTTGTTTCCACATCCCGCGCACCGCCCTCTAAGAAAGATATAACTGAAAAGGGGAATATTTTCATACCATCTGATCATGCGCCCACAGTGGGGACACGAAGATCGCGGCCTGACAATAGATTTTCCTATCGGCACCCTGTATATTACAACATTAAGAAAACTGCCGGCAGCAAGACCAAATATGAAACCAGGTATTAACATTAATAACATGACACTTGTATTCAATTTTTCTCTTTCTCCGAAAGCTTCTTTTCGAGTCTCTCAATGTAACCCTTAGCCAAATCATCCATAAAGGGATCGTCAGAACTGTCGGCAAGCCTCTTCCACATCTCTATACTCGCTTTGATATCTCCACCCTTAGCGGCGGCGCTCGCTGCAAACCGTGTCGCACGATCGTTCGCGCCTGGTATCGTCGATGCAAGCCTGAAATAGCGCTCCGACTCCTTATAATCACTTCCATCGAGATAATAGAGAAATCCCGCTTCAAAAGGCAACCACCAGTTTCGGGGATTGTTTTTCATTCCTTTCCTTAGAATCTCTACCCCTTCTTTTAATTCACCAATATCCTGAGCCACAATAATCGCGCTCAACTGATAGGCAAAGATGAATTGGGGATCAAGATCTGTTATTACATCGGCAAGGTGCCGAAAGAGTCTCAGGCTGTTTTTACCCAATTTGTATCCCCCGTAGTATTGAACCGTTTTAAACCAGAGGATGTCTGAAACAATATTCTTGTAGCCGAGAGAGATCATTTCAAAAGCCTCGCTTGAGGGAAGGTAGATTATCTCTGCTTTTCTCTTCTTTTCGCCTATGCTCTCCACACTTTTCGAAACACCTATAAGCATGGCAAAGGCCGTTACCGCAAGTAATATATTTACAAATCTTCTTTTCATAATCTTTGTTACACAAACTCTCTCTTGCGGAAAACAAGATAAGAAAAATATATAATAACCGCGCAATAAACCACGGCATAAACCGTTGTAAGAAGAATATCCGAATACTGAATGGCCACTTGGTGTACCGCTTCATTGCGAAGATTAAAAAGCCTGAGATTGGGCAGAACATAATAGAAAACATCCATAATGAATTTCATTGTTCCCGATCCAAATTTCTGAGCGAAAACACGCAGGTCACCGCTTAAGCTCCCCGCCACGAAAAAACATAGTGTAAAGAAAAAACTCAGAGCTGGAGTTGTAAAGGTACTAAAGAAGAGCACGATAGAACAAATAACAGCCATCTCAAGAATAGAAAGAAAGATGGCGGCTAAAATACCCCCTGTTAAACTGCCACCCCCGAGCACAACCACGATACCCATCAAAACAGACATGATTGCAACCATAAGAACAAGAACGGCCATTATCCCTAAAAACTTGCCAACGAGGTATTCCAACCGTGAGACGGGCCTTGTAAGAACCATATAAACAGCTCTCTTGTCGATCTCCTTGTAAACAAGTGTACTCCCGGTTACAACGGCGGTCATAACGCCAAAGAATGAAATAAACGCCAGCCCTACATCTGTTATTATCTTATCCTTCGCCGCCCCCACTGAGAGGGGCGAAAGAATATATGTACTGATAATCATAACCGCGCCGAAAACAAGAGCTATATACAGCAGCTTTCCCCTAATCGATTCGCGGAATGTATTTAAGGCTATATTTACTATCCTTGCCATATCTTCTCCTTCCGCTCCGCTACCTTCTTTTTTCCCATAAATCCATTCTTACTCTCTGTCACTTGTAAGCCAATCTCGTTTACAAATATCTCTTCGAGTGTGGATTTGACCCCAACGACTTTAAGAATGTCGGCTCCATTGTTTAGCAAATGCTGAATCACACTACGAACATATTCCTGTCTGTTCACAACTATAAATGTTTCGCCCCCCAATCTTTCCTCGGAGTTTATAAACTTGCCGATCTCTCCATCTAAACCTAAGGGATACCCCCGCGCTGTTATTTCTACCTTTCCTTCACCCATTTTAAAAACTTCATCGAGTCCCACATGTCTTACAATTACCCCTTCACGAATAATATATGCACTGTCACATAGAGCCTCCATATCGGAAAGTATATGCGACGAGAAGAAAATTGTCTTCCCCCGTGCTTTAAGCTCCAGGAGAAAATCCCTTATAATTTTTCTTCCAAGTGGATCGAGCCCGGAGAAGGGCTCATCAAGTATCAATAAATCGGGGTCATGAAGAACTGCCTGGGCCAACCCAGCTCGCTGTGTCATTCCCTTTGAAAAACCGCTTAATCTCTTTTCTTTCTGTCCGGCAAGACCAACCTGTTCTATCACACTTTCTATCCGGCTTCCCAAACTTTTACCTTTCATACCACTCATCTTCGCGCAAAATATAAGAAACTCCCCAAGTGTAAGATGTGGATAAAAGAATGGATTCTCGGGCAAAAAACCTATGACCCTTTTAGTCTCTCTGTCACTAACCGGCCCTCCGAGAATTCTTACACTACCCGAATCAGGCTTTATTAGCCCCATTATAATCTTTATTATTGTAGTTTTACCCGCACCGTTAGGACCTAAAAAACCAAGAATTTCCCCCTCGCCCGCGAAGAAGGAAACATCATGTAGTACTTCATACTTCCCGAATGAAAAATTATTTCTAAAAGACTTTCTGATATTTTCCACACTTAGAATATCCATAACTATTAACCGCCTGAGTATTGTTCGCCCGGTTAGCCCTGAATTCATATAATCATGGTGTACCTAAGAAACCTGCTGTCCAGAATTTTTCCATCAACTACAGGGCAACTGGCAAATTTTCTGCTTGTTAGCTAGTATTTCACTCACATCTTTTTATATTACGCAGAAACTGTGCCACCCCTCTCCCTTAAAAACCAAAAAACGGGCGGCCCGTGTAAGCCGCCCGCGAAAATACTGAATTTAAATTTTCTATTAACTACCGCTTGTCAATGTAATTACATCTACACCGGCATCGGCACCGCAACCAGTGATCGTGTAACCAACATTAGTTCCACCGACTATGGTAACAACATAACCTGTCTGGCCAATTGTAGCGGCAGCAGCGCCCCACTGAGGCTCTGAAGCAGCCTTGGTAAATGGATTCTCCATAGGATTTCCACCCGGGAGTAAATCCTGGATCGTATCGGTATTAGGAAGAGCGTCCGTGTTATCGGTAGCGTAAACTCCGTCATTCTGCACGGCGAAATCCTCGGCGGCAAGCTGCACTGTATGGCAGTTTGATTTTACTGAAGCCTCTTTCGCTCTCGACTGCATACTAATAAAGTTAGGAATCGCAATCGCGGCAAGAATACCAATAATCACAACAACGATCATCAGCTCTATCAGGGTAAAACCCTTGTTATTCATCCTGCACCTCCTTTAAGGTACTTAACTCTCAAAGCATAACCGCTTTGAAACCTTTAAAATGTTACGGTTATCTTAAAACCGTCGAATCTCTTAGTGCAGACCGTCCACCGGTCTTACCTTAGTCATTGGCAAATAATATGCCAATGCGTAAAGCTAATCCTAAATTGTTAACTTCCTATATAACAGAATGTTACAGCTATCAGAATATGCACAACTATCACACTCGGATTGTAAATTGCCACACATCAATTTTGCTATGCAACGCCTCTTCATTCAGCGCCCACCTTTTCCTCTTCGCGGCTTAGCCCGTAGCGTTGAATCTTACGGTAGAGCGTCGAAGCGTTAATCCCCAAAATCTCGCTGGCTTTCTTCTTCTGCCACCCGGTCTCTTCAAGAACAGAAATAACATACTCCCTCTCGAGTTCCTCCAGTGTGATCTTTTCCCTGTCCAGATCTATCTTACC
>JAGHBT010000263.1 GCA_021160845.1 bacterium
CAGGAAAAGTATCGCCTTAGCGGCGCCGGCGCCCTAGCTGAGGAAAATTACTTCTGGCTCAGGAGCAAAGGCGCCTTCTGGAAAGGCGAATATGACAACATCAGAGTATCCGGTGGCGCAAATCTGCGGGGGTACTTCGATTGCGGCCTGAGTTTTAAGCGCATCATTGCCTCAAACCTGGAGCTGGAACTGCCATTCCCTCTCCCGCTGACGAGAAGGCTTTCGATGATGTTAAGGCAACGGGTCTATCTTTTCTACGACTGGGGCAGGGTCTATGACGATAACCCCTTTCTGGAACTCTCTAACGCTGAAATAGATGCCTTAGAGGACGCGGGGGTCACCTCCAGTATATTCAAGAATGGAATCGGGGACTTCGGCTTCGGCGTTAGTCTGCTCGGAATTACCGTGGATTTTCCTATATATCTAAGCCAGCCCTCAATAGTAAATGGGAAGGAGAAATGGGATTTCAGGTGGACGATAGGAATAAACAAATTGTTTTAGACTAGCCGCTCTCTATAAAAGAGCCGGGGCGGTCCCTGTATTCATTTACTAGACAACCGGATTATACCTTTAACTGTCTTACAGTATCAATAACTGTTCCGTCACGATATTCTATCAGAGCGACAATTCTGTCTTCATACTGAGGTTTCTCCGCTCGACCGGCAATATTTACAGCCATCCGCCTCAATTCCTCAATCGATTTTAACGGTAGATCGCTGCCCTTCAGATTTTCGATAAGATCTTCTCTTCTCGGATTAACCGCGATCCCCTGTTCAGTAACCAAAATATCTATCATCTCTCCGGGCGATGATACAGTTGTAACACTATCAACTATCGATGCTACTCTTCCGCGAAGCAGAGGAACGGTAATGATCGTACAGCTACTGTCACATACATCCGCGAATCCGCCTATACCGTGAAGAAGCCATCCATCGGAGTGTGTATTGACATTTACATTAAAATCCAGATCGATTTCCGTAGCTCCGAGAACCGCGGCTTTAGCTCGTGTGGCTAGGTTGCCCTTAGCATGATAATTGTATGAGGTAAAGGGATCAGATTCAATATGGCGCGGGTTCCTCCTCACGGATTCTACCGAGGGTATATCGAAACACTGCAGGTCAAGAATGTATTCAATAAGATCCTCTTCAAGCATGTCCACCATAAATTTGGTTGATCCACCCCTGGCAAAATTAGCCTTAACGCCTTTCTCCCGCATTATCTCTGCCATATACTTTAAAAAGGCGAGTGAAATTCCCCCGGCCCCAGCCTGGAATGAAAAATCCGGTTCATCCATAATCCCAGCATCCCTGATAACCCTGGCGGCATATTCAGCAATCAGCAAACGGGCCGGGCTGCGCGTTATCCTTGTAGTTCCGGATACTATCTTTTCAGGATCCCCGAGCCTTTCCACCTGGCAAACATGATCAACATTCCCCCCTCTTATGATCCAGGGATAATTAGGAAACGGGACCAGATTATCTGTAACAACTACAACACTATCAGCGTAAAGCGAATCGGCAACTGAATACCCCAGAACGCCACACGCTGACGGGCCGCTTCGCCCGTTTGCGTTCCCGTGAGGATCAGCAACCGGCGCCGCGATGAATGTCGCGTCTATATGCAAGTCCCCGTCCTGGATCGCCCTGTAACGTCCCCCGTGAGAACGAAGCACACATGTTTTGCTCATCTTTCCAAGGGAACATGCCCTTCCCAGCGACCCATTCATAGAACCTTCAATATGCGAAATAACTCCATTTTCTATGTGTTTCACCATCGGCTCATGAACCGGAAAGAGAGCCGAAGGAGCCACAACAATATCCTTCAGACCCCTTTTTGCGATTCTGTCCATAACCATATTACCAAGATAATCACCATTTCTTAAATGGTGATGGAACGATACTGTCATACCATCTTTCAGGTTGCAGGCATCTATCGCCTCGTCGAGAGAAGAACGCAGTTTGGTTTTGTAATCAGCAATCGCTCTGATTGGCGGGCCGACTTTCCTGCCGCCACCGTGATCTTCGTGAGCTCCCCCGAAAGGCTTAAGTTTTTTCCCGTCAATTTCATACGGAATCATTCTTCCGATTGCATTCCGGATCATTTTCATGCTCAAAACCCCCATCTATTTTCCGCAGCGAACCCCTGCTATTATAGCTAAAATTCTATTTGTTCTTATCAAACAAACCAAGCGCTTCCGCGAGGCTGAGAATTCTCCTCGCTCTTTTCTCGATCGGCGCGTCTATCATTTTGCTCCCTATTGTCGCGACCCCACTCCCCTCTTTCCGCGCCTTCTCAATAGCGGAAACAACCTTGCTCGCATATTCAATCTGCTCCGGGTCAGGTGTAAAAACAGCGTGTACATGTTTGATTTGGGAAGGATGAATCACACCTTTTCCCACAAACCCTAATGTCATTGCTTCCCGAGTATTTTCTATCAATCCTTCAGTATCTTTTATATCAGAGAAAACCGTATCTATCGCCTGAACCCCCGCCGCCCTCGCGCCCAGAACCAGCAGGCTGCGGGCCACAAAGCTCTCTTTGCCACCCAGGGTGCGCTGCATTCCCATATCAGCTGTAAAATCCTCGGCTCCAAAACAAAGAGCAACAACCCGGTCACTTGCGGAAGCTATCTCCCGCGCATTTAAAACACCGGCAGCAGTTTCTATAAGCGGCATAAGAAAAGCCCTATACTTGATACCCTCTCTTTTCTCAATTTCCAGCATAATCTTTTCAATATCCGTCACATTTTCAGCTTTCTCAGCCTTTGGTATGAGGAGAGTGTCCGGCCCGGCGGGTAAAATCATCTCGATGTCTCTTCTGCCATATTCAGTTGACAATGGGTTAATTCTTACAATTTTTTCCGCTTCGCCGAAATCGACCGACATCAGAGTATTTCTGACCAGAACTCTTGCCGTATCTTTTTGGGATGGAGCAACAGAGTCTTCCAGATCAAATATTACACAGTCCGCTCCAAAAAGACCACCGTTAAACATGAGCGAAGGATTATTCCCGGGCATATAAAGCCGAGTTCTCCGAAGTCTTTCCTTCTCAGGTTTCCTCGGGGGCACCTTTCTTTCCGGCAAACAACCCGGTCCTTTAATATCATAGAGTCTCCTCGCGGCCGCCTCTATTCGCGCTTGAATCACATAATCAAAGGCCCCTTCATCGTTTACTTCTATCTCACAATGCTGGACTCCAAGGATTTTTAAGGTCTCTTTCACTGTAGCTTCTATCTTACCTCCGAACATACTCATGACCTTGCTCCTAATATCGACGGAAATTCCGCCGCTATTTTTTGTTTTAATTTTAATAAGCAGGTCATTCTTCTTTCCTTCTCTTCCAGTAGATGTTTGTTTTATTTTATTCATAGCTCACTTCCATTAAACTTCGAGCCGCTCGGGTTACCCCCGGAAATCCATTCCTTATCACTTTTAAACCTGGTCACCCTAAAATCCCGCGTTAACGAGCCGGGACATTATTACTCCTTCCAGGTTCAAATCTTAATTCATTGTTTACATTAAGTCAAAAAAGAAAAATGCTCCAACCGCCGAATTGTTCATATAAAAAGGGGGCAGGTAAAATATCACCTGCCCTGAGGGTCCCGAAGATTAGTTAGATTATCAAATGATCCTGCTACTAATCTCCCTCAATAAAACCTGATCTAAGCCTATTCTCCTAATACCTGGGGGGGGAGAATTTTTTTTAATCGCGGGCTCATGTCTCAGGTACTAAACATATATGCTATCAATATTTATGCCAAAAATGACAAAACCCTACTAATCACGAGATATATTCTTCGTCATTATATGAAAAACCTGCTTACCTCCAGCAAATAAATATGTTAGCCCACATCAAGC
>JAGHBT010000270.1 GCA_021160845.1 bacterium
CATTATTTCTGCAGACAAGATATAAGTTTTCTCTTTACAGAATTTTAAATCATCACTTTTACAGCCGTATAAGGCATATATCTTGCTGTTTTTGATTCAAGAGCTTAGAACACTGATTATTACTCAAAATTCGCCGGTAACGATATGTCGCTCATAGTTGATATCATAAACCCCGAGCAGGATAAGGATAATTCTCTAGCAGTTGACTGTAGAGAAACCGGGTGGGAAATTTACGAATTTTCCTCAGTAAATGACCTTGTCTCTTCAAACAATAAAGTCTTCGCACCACTATTGATCCTTTCCGTACCTGAATCCTGGCAAAAGGAAGATCACTCTGAAGCGGCCGCCTTAATCTCAGATTGGCATGACGAACATTCAAAAACTCAGCTTCTTCTTCTCCTGCCCAAAAACTATAACAAAAGCGACAAGGCCGCTATTGAATTCGGAGCGCGGCATATACTGTTTAAACCATACAGCAGTTATGATCTTTTTCAGCTTCTCGCGCAGATAGCTCAGGGTGTGGGAAAACGCGAGCAAAGATACGCGCTTGACAGAGTCAACCAGAACCCTGAAGGCTTTGAGAATATTATCGGTATTAGTCAACCTTTCCAAGATGTAATTCAGCTCGCGAAAAAAGTCGCTTCAAGCGAAAGCACTTCAATTATGATAACAGGAGAAAACGGGACCGGCAAAGGCGCTATTGCCAAAGCGATACATATAGCAAGCCCAAGAAAGAACGGTCCATTTATAGAAGTCAATTGCGCCGCTATTCCCCGGAATCTTCTTGAAAGCGAATTCTTTGGACACGAGAAGGGGGCTTTTACGGACGCGAAGAAAAGAAAAATCGGTTTATTCGAATGCGCTAACGGCGGGACGATATTCCTTGATGAAATAGGCGAAATAGATTACATGCTCCAGGCAAAGCTGCTTAAATTCCTTGATTCAAGAACAATAAGGCGCGTCAGCGGCACTCAGTTTCTTCCAGTTGATCTGCGGATCATATCCGCGACAAACAGAAACCTCAAGCAAGACGTTCTGGAGAAACGTTTCAGAACCGATCTCTTCTACCGGCTGAATGTAGTCGAAATCACCCTCCCCCCATTAAGGGATAGAACGGATGATATAGAACCAATAGCCAGAAACTATACCAAACAGTTCGCGAAGCGTTTAAAGAAAGGTAAAATCACACTAACAGATGAAGCGATAAAAATTCTAAAGCAATACACATGGCCGGGAAATATCCGCGAATTAATCAATATTATAGAAAGAGCTGTCCTGCTAAATACAAGTGGACAGATTGAAGCTGACGATCTCCCTTTAGAAGTAGAAATCTACGAAACAACTATAGACATCGGGAAACAACATGGAACTATAAAGGTCGATCTTCCACCTGAAGGAGCATCCTTAGAAGAAATAGAGAGAGGAGCAATTGTTGCCGCGCTGACACGAACCGATGGAAATGTAGCCGCAGCAGCAAGGCTTCTTAAGTTAGAACGCGGAACTATCAGGTACAAATTGAGAAAACACGGAATAGATCCCTCAGAAATAAAGGAAAACTTCAAAAACGGCCAATATGAGCCAATTTCTGTAACTGATTGACATTCCTACAATTACACTCCTTACATCTAATTATTTTGGGAAAACCCCGAATTTTCCCCTTAAAAACCCTCAATCCATTGAAGGACATATAGGTGTGTATCAGGAAATTTTTAATAATATGGCATGCCTTGCGGGAGAGCAAACAGACAAACCGTGTCTTTATAAATGTCTGTGATACAAGCGGTTATAATGGACGAAGTTCTACCACCAAATGCTAATTCCAAGCCATATTGATCCGTCCCATCCACCCCACAATCCTCTATGGCACCCACATTGCCTTATTGAAGTAACTGGAAATTGAAATAAGTAACGAAGGAATTAAAACTTTTGCTTTAAACCCTCAGGAGGTGGGAAGAATGTCAGGACAATCCATAGCCCGGAAATTCCTCACCATCATTACCTTCCTCAGTGTACTGGCTGCTTATGGCTGTGGAGATTACTCTCCTGTTTCCCCCTCGCAGGAAGAAACTGTGTCCGGTGTTGAGAACCCCCTTTTCGTTCAACTTCTCTCCACCCCTGAGGGTTCCTCCAGACCTATTGTAGGAACAGCTTCAAATGTAACTTCAAAGGTGATTTCCGCTGAAGACGGCGGAACCATAGATAATGGCTACTTCAGTCTCTACTTCCCCCCGGGAGCGCTGGATCAAGATACGGAGATAACAATTGAAATGCCCCAATTCCCAAGTGCGGTTGTGCAGCTGAGTCCACATGGAATCCAGTTTAACAAAGATGTGATCATGTCACTGTCGATGGCTGTGATCGATTCGGAGAACTCCGACATTAAAGTAATCTGGCATAATGAAGAAAGTGAACTCTGGGAGTATATTGGGGGATATACCGAAGATGGTGTTGTAAAAGCGGGGCTGGAGCATTTTAGCGAATATGGATTCAAGCCAAACGGTTAAGCTTTTTTTAGTAGTTATTTTAAAAACCCTCCATTTTTTTTGGAGGGTTTTTTTATTGGTATTTTTCTCCTTTCCTCTTAAGATAGTCTCTTATGGAAAGAGAATATCAACTACC
>JAGHBT010000028.1 GCA_021160845.1 bacterium
AGAATAAGGAGCGCCGAAGTTCTCGGAAGAGCAAATCAGCAGCTTGGCACGCACCATTATCTAACTACTCTGATAGAGGATAATAATCCGGCAGTGGTAGAAACTGCCGTCTTTTTTATGGGACTTGTCGGGAACAAAGATGCTGCAGTTCCTGTCAGCCAATGCCTTTCCAATAAACCAACCTATATAAAGATGAGAGCTCTTGAGGCGCTCGGGCGAATCAAACCGGAAAACGGTTTGCAATTGATCACACCTTTCCTTACCAATTTTCACGCCTCTCTCCGTGCTCAGGCCGCTCTCGCCCTGGCACAGCTCGGCAACTCCAAAGCAGGAACAAAGTTGGTAAATTCCCTTTTAGATCCTGATCCCCAAGTTGTTTCATGCGCAGCATACGCTCTCGGAAGGTTGGAATGCAAAAAGTTTTCAGAGGATATTCTTCTACTGCTCAGACAAAATAACCCCGAAATAAAACTACGATCCACCGAAGCCCTCGGCCGCCTTAAATATGAGAGGGCCATTCCGGCCATATCGAAACTGCTCACCAATAGCGACAGAATGATATCAATAAAAGCGGCTGAAGCCCTTTCTCGCATAAGTAACAAAAATTGTATCGAGCCGTTAGAAGATCTTCTAAATTCTTCGGATAGTTATCTGAAAACTGTGGCCCTCGGCGGGCTCGGAGCAATATCCGACGACAACTCTTTCTCTGAAATCATTGAACTCCTGGATGATAATTCTGAAATGGTCAGGATCGCCGCTCTTAAAGCTGCCGCCCTGACAGACGGTAAAAAAACAAGGAAACATCTGTTGAGGGTTATTAAATATGGAACCCCCATAGAAAAAATGACAGCAGCCGAATTTCTTGGTGAAACGGAAATATCCAATGATCTAACTCTGCTTACACGAACTCTTTTGTCTGACTCTATTATGCTTATGAGGGAGGGAGCGGCCAAGGGAATAGGAAGATGGCAAAAGAAAAACGAATTAAATAAAGAGATTAATATCAATGGAGAAAAAATTACTCCGATAGGAGCGCTGTTGAAAACCGCTAATTGTGATGATCCGATTCTAGCTTCAATCGCGATAGAATCGCTTGAAAAATCAGCCGCGCAAAATAAAATCGACGATCTGATTTTAATATTTACAAATCATAACGGTCGCGCTGAAGGTGACAGAAAACTGGCAATTTTGACAGCCGTTTCCAAACTTTACCCCGGGGAACCGGAACCGATTGTCAAGGGGCAACTAATTTATCTTTTAAAAACAGCCTTGAAAGAAACAGACCCCAGGGTCCCCAAGAAAGCCCAGAAGATAGCAAATAATCTAAATATCAGCCTCAGCTACGACGCGAAAAGGGCAACCCTCTGGAAACGGGGCAAGCAACCATGGGACAACCCGGCGCTTCCTTCAGGAAAGAGGGGAATACGAGTAACGACCAAAAGAGGAAAGATTGATATTCTCCTCTATGGCGACGACGCCCCAAACATTGTAAAAAGCATAATAACCCTCGCCAATGACGGGTTCTACGACGGTCTCACATTCCATCGAGTCGTCCCAGGCTTTGTCATACAGGGAGGATGCCCGCGAGGGGATGGCTGGGGAGATGCAGGATATTTCCTCAGGAGCGAATTTAACCTTCACAAATATCAAAGGGGAACTGTCGGAATGGCCCATTCTGGAAAAGATACCGCCGGCAGTCAAATATTTATCACTCAAACCGCTCAGTATCATCTTGACGGCCTATATACCATAATCGGCAAAGTCACCAAAGGGATGGACATCGTTGACAAAATAGAAGTGGGAGACAAATTCAATATATCAGTAATTCAATAGCTTTAATAATCAATTCTCCCCGTTTACGCCGGGAATATATTCTTCCTTTAATTTACTCAGAATTCGCTTCTGAAGATCAAAGGCGATTTCCGGAAGGTTATTAATCGCAAAGAAAGCTACTTCTTCCGCGTCATCCCCCGCTTTAAGACTACCGTCGATAATATGTCCCCTATACAAAATCATCACCGTGTTCCCTCTGGGATCATCAAAACAGGATTCAACCGCGTGAATACCATCTAGTTCCACACAAACCCCAGCTTCTTCCTCAGCTTCTCTTACCGCTGTTTCAGAGGCGCTTTCCTGATACTCTATATACCCCGATGGCATAACCCAAAACCCACGGTAGGGCTCAAACCGCCTCTTAACCAATAAAAGTCTGCCATCTTCTATTACAAGCACTCCGGCGGTCGGAGCGGGATTGTGATAATAAACAAACCCGCAGTGAGGGCATCTCAGTCTCGGATAGCCACCCTCAACCCTCTCAATCAGTTTTTCTTTACAGATGGGACAAAATTTATAAATATTCGTCATGGCATCGGAACACTTTTCCCTTTGGGCACATAACGCATCACAAAAAGACGCCAGTCCATATCAACCTTCTGAAATTCTCTTTCATAAATTTTCTTAAACAGCCTCGCAAATGGCTCCGGCTCTGTCATCCCACCAGATTCTTTATACAACTTTAGAAATTTATCCAATCCATATTCCCCAATAAGATAAGTGCAGAAAGAAGTCCACGCGGGAATTGTCGTAGACATATCAGTAGAGTTAAGTTTCTCCGAGGAAATACTTTTATACAAAGGCAGTAGTTTGTGTTTTAACAAATCCTCTTTGGCTTCCTGATGAGGATCCCAGCCATGCTCATAGGAACGAAGGTAAAAAACCAAGCCCTTCGCCAATCCCAGTGGAGGAAACCCGAAATCGTAAAGAAGCATATGTGTGATAACCAAATCTTCATTCGTTTTCATTGTATGTAGTTCTCTTTTTTTCCAGTTCACACCTTGATAATAACTTTCTGTTACATTTATC
>JAGHBT010000003.1 GCA_021160845.1 bacterium
AGTCTCTGCGCTGGCTTAGCGTGGACTTTAATGACGGGAAATTAGAAGGAGGATTCCGTACAAGCGGCGGTAAAGGAAATCCTTTGGGCAACGATGAAAGCCGGAAAAAATCAATGATAATGTCCGGCGTGGATGTTGTGTTGGGAAAAACAGCCCCTCCACAATAATTTTGTTGATTCAAAACGGCACTTCTTATAAAATGTCCGCAGTTGTATCTTTAAGATATCTCAGCAGTAATCAAATTGCAGTTTTTGCAGATTACAGAACCACAGTGTTTTTCACTGTAAACTCCAGAGGAGGATAAAAATGAAATACGGCATTATTGTTACCACCTTCGTTGTTCTCTGTTTGTTGCTTTTTCAGTCCGCTGACTTGATGGGAGAACAGAAGCGCGCAATCACATTTGACGATCTCATCTCATTCGGAAGGGTTGGGAATTTCGAAATCTCGCCTAATGGGAAAAACGTTGCTTTCACTGTAACATGGTTTAACAAGGAAGAAAATTCATCCACAAAGAATATCTATCTTGCCTCGGTCAAGGATGGCAATCCGAGAATATTCGTGAAAAGTGACGGCAACGACTACGCTCCATGCTGGTCGCCCGACGGAAAAGAAATAGCCTTTATTTCCGACAGAGGAGGAGACCCCCAGATCTGGATTATACCCACAAGCGGCGGAGAAGCCAGACGCGTCACGGATATACCAACAGGGGTTTCCAACCCTATCTGGTCACCGGACGGCAAGACACTTGCTTTTACGTCAAATATATATCCTGAATGCAGTAACATGGCCTGCAACCGCGAGAAACTCGAGGAATTTAAGAATAGTAAAGTAAAGGCAAGAATTATAAACCGCCTCATGTACCGTCACTGGAACACCTGGAGAGAGGGACGATGGAGTCATCTATTCCTGACCGATACGGAAGGCTCTACACCTATTGAAATAAACAAAGGGGAAACAGATGTCCCCCCTATCGCGCTTGGCGGGGAGAGAGACTATTGCTTTGCTCCGGACGGGAAAGAACTATGTTTCACCATGAATCCCGATCCGGTTATAGCCACATCAACTAATAATGACATTTATATAATGACTTTGCCCAACGGCGTCTCCAAATCAATCACCGGGGAAAATCCATCAAACGACAATAACCCCCGTTATTCCCCGGACGGCAAATTTATTGCCTATCGCGCGCAGTTCGTTCCGGGCTTTGAAGCAGACAGACACAGATTGATGTTGTATAACAGAAAGACCGGAAAGACCAGCAATCTTACGGAAAATTTCGATTACAGCATCAACAAGTTCACCTGGGGGCCAAAGAGCAAAAATATATATTTCAATGCGGAGAAGCACGGCCGGATATGCATCGGTAAGGCTTCCATTAAAGGCGGCGACGCGGGGTTCCTGATCTCGGATAACTTCAATATGAATTTGCGTATAACCCCCAACGGTAAAGAAATAATATTCTCAAGACAGGATGTTTCACACCCTACCGAATTATATCGATCGACTATTGAAGGAAAAAATATCACCCAGTTAACTGACATTAATGGAGAATTGCTAAATAAACTTCAGATGAACCCGATTGAAGAATTCTGGTTCAAGGGCGCTGAATCAAAGGATGTACACGGCCTTCTTGTCAAACCTCCCTTCTTTGACAAAAACAGCAAATACCCGTTAATAGTCCTCATCCATGGAGGACCACAGGGTGCATTTGGTGACGAATTCCACTACAGATGGAACATTCAGATGTTCGCCTCCCCAGGGTATATTGTAACCATGTTTAATTTTACCGGCAGTACCGGCTATGGGCAGGAATTTACAAACGCGATAAGTTGAGACTGGGGCGGCCGCCCATATATTGATATCATGAAAGGTCTGGATTATGTACTGAATACTTTCGCGTACATAGACACAAACAAGGTAGGCGCCGCCGGAGCTTCCTATGGCGGATTTATGATAGACTGGATAGAGGGACATACTGACAGATTCAAATGTCTGGTCTCTCATGACGGAGTGTATAATCAGACAAGCATGTACGGAGCGACGGAAGAACTCTGGTTCCCGGAGTGGGATTTCAGGGGAACGCCATGGTCAAATCCGGAAATGTACCAGAAATTCTCTCCAAGCAGTTATGCCGAGAACTTCAAAACACCCTGTCTCATTATACACGGCGAAAACGATTTCAGAGTTCCTTACACACAGGGCCTTGAATTCTTTACCGCTCTCCAGCGGCAGGGGGTAGAATCCAAACTGCTTTTCTACCCTGATGAAGATCACTTCGTTCAAAAACCGCTGAACGCTGAACTATGGTGGAACACACTACAAAAATGGTTCGCAAGATACCTATAGGAAGTAGAAAATTGCCTGTTGCTGAAAATTTTACCACAACCGCCGGGGTAGTTAACTTCCACAGCGTAACTCTGCGCATATAAATACATTAACTGGGCTTAATTTTTTGGAGTGACAAAAATACCGGAAAAGAGAACCAGTGAAAGGGTCACACGGGCCGCCTTCTCAGTACCTTTCCCGGTAATTTTATTTTCGAACCCGACTTCTTTATACTATACTAAA
>JAGHBT010000323.1 GCA_021160845.1 bacterium
GCACCCCTTGTTACTGGCCTTATCCAGGTAGATTTAACAGTACCCATAGCGAACTCATTTGAGATCTGAAAGGATGTAATAACTACAAGAGCAAGTACGATTATGTTAACCATCCATTCAAGATTGACCGATGCGATATAAAAACCGTTTGGAATACCAATAAATTCTCTTTCAGCAGCCGCACTTAACCCAATAAATAGAAAAAGTGTAAGTAGAACAAGCCCCGCTGGAATTATAAATCTTGTTCGGCTTTTTCGGAGTTTATAAACTTCCGCAGAAAGAATCACTAATAGATCATTTTTCATTCTTACTCCCCTTTGTTAAGCGGAAGAATGCATTCTCCAAGGTTTCACGTTTTTCATTTATCTCTTTAATAACAATCAAATTTTTTGTAAGAAATGTCTTTATCTCTCTCGTTTCAAGCTCGGGCGCAATTATCTGTATCTTATTATTTGACAGTAGAGTTACATTATTTATTTTATCAAGTTTATTAAGCAACTCAATAACTGAATTAGGATTGTCACAAATCAGTTCCAGGGTTTTTCCCACAGTAAATTCAGATGGTGCGCCAGAAGCAACAATAGCCCCTTTATGAATAATTATTACCTTATCACAAACCTGTTCTACTTCTTCCATCCTGTGTGAAGACAAAAGAACAGTTCTCCCCTGCTCGTGAGCAAGCGTGGGAAGAAGTTCTCGCATATACGCAATTCCAGATGGATCAAGACCATTTGTGGGCTCATCGAGAAGAACCAGTTCCGGATTGGGAAGTAGAGCCGCGGCAATGCCCAATCGTTGTTTCATACCCCACGAATATTCTTTCACCTTTTTAGATCCTGACTCACTCAATCCAGCAAATGAAAGAAGCCGTTTAATATCGTATGTCTTTTTTAATCTTATCCATTTACCTATTATCTTGAGGTTCTCAACGCCTGTAAGATATGGATAAAATGCCGGCGAATCAAACTGAACTCCGAGGTGTTCCATGGCAGCTTTTGTTTCCTTTTGTACATCCTCCCCACTAATAAAAATACGTCCCGCCGTTGGTTTAAGAAGAGCGCAAATCAACTTGAAGGTTGTTGTTTTTCCCGCCCCATTCGGCCCCAAAAAGCCATAGACCCCTGGAGAGTTTAAAATAAGGTTAATATTGCTCAGCACCTTGGTTCCGCTGAAATCTTTGCTGAGATTTTCAATTTTAAGAACAGGGATTTGCTTTTCTATCATAACTAACTTCCTAGAATGATCTTTGCGCACGAATGATTAGGCGCGGACTAAAACCGTCTCTATCTACATCTTCCGCCAGGTAAACACCTATATAAGGGAGAAAAGATCTACCCGAGATACCGATACCAACCGTTTTTTTCCATTTATTAAAAGGGCGGCTCAGGAATCCCAGGGGTGTCTTTTTGTTCTCAGAATCAACCAGAATGCCTATATCTGAAAAGAGGAGTAGGTCAGCCCTGGTAAAAAGAATCTTAAGGAAGGGTGATTCAGGAATTTCTTTTCTAAGCTCCCCGGATAAAAGAGCAAGTCTATCGCCCCTATGAACCGTAAACGGGTCATCTCCCAATCCTCTTATTCCAGTATATCCTGAAATTGAATGAGTTAACTGCCTAGGCAATTCATTAAATGACGAAAATAATTTACATCCCACATCAAATTTTAATCCGGCAGGGAGTTCATTATAACTTGCTATATTTACATTAAAGGCCGCATAAGAAAACTCTCCAGGACCATCGCCTATACCCTTCTCGAAAAGAAGATTTAGTTTCCAGCCGTTATATTTCCACCCTGATTCATCACGTGTATCAATAGTAAGGTTAATTCTAGCTGCTAACCTGTTCCCTTCATCAATAGCCGGATTCTTTTTCCATTTGTTATCTCCTCTAAATAGGGATGGTAATGATTTGGCTTCCAGCGATATATCCCTCTCGAAGGAAATAATCGATTCAATCACAAGGGTTCCACCGTCATTTAAAAGTAGGCCTACCTCCCCTCCCCATTTTTCATAGTAATCAGCAAAATCATCACCTGATAAAACTACTATAGCTCCATTTTCAGGGCGGGATAGTTGCCATTTGTCATTTGTCTCCGTTTTTTTAAATGTCCGCGCGAAAAAATCAAACTCTTTCGAGATTATAGGAACCTTTAATTCCGCGTCAAATCCGAAAAATCCTCCTGTTTCTTTCCATATAGGGATATGGAAACAGGCAAACCACGAAGTGTACGGATCTTTGTGTTTTTGATTATGCCGCGTTAACCCAGCTCTTAAAATATTATAATCAACTCGGCATGGATAACCGGGCTTTAGAAAGAATTTTGTCTTTAAAGAAAATGGATCTTTTTTCTCAATAAACACCATATTTCCTTCATCTTCGAACCGCTTATAGTCAAGACTGCATTCACTCTTATAATAACGAACACCCTTCATTATTTCTGCATCTCTCGATTTGTAATCAAGACTATTTACAAGCTCTGCCCTCCCGGTAATCTTCGCTTTCCCAGTGAGAACAAGGTTGCCGTTTATCACCCAGGCATCTCCTCGAAGCACCCCGCCGCTCTGTATATCAAGCGATCCGTCAATAATAATTAAAGTACCTTTTACCGTATCTCCTTTGGAGATCATAAACGGACCGTAGTTAATTGTCCGCCCCTCAATATTCAAAATATCGGTCAATTCATCGGGTGATATTTCTGTATACCCCTCTTGAACAATACTAGACGCGTTAGAATTTGCAGGTCTGCATAAGGCAGCCACGCAAAACATTACTATCAATACTCTTCTTCCCTTAATTCCCATAATCGGTTAGTTTATCACATGAAATAATCTAAATCACAGAGCTATTTTAATTTTTTATTTTTTTGTACTAACTCTTACGGTCTTTGTTACATTAAAGGAATTAAACAAAATTTGACCGCAGGGTAACCAAAAGGTTATTATAACCCGTAAATAAAGAAGAATATTTATA
>JAGHBT010000226.1 GCA_021160845.1 bacterium
CAATAAGAGGATATGAATATGGAGTATTAAGAGGCGACAACAGCTTCCTCGCAAGATATGAAATCAGACTTCCCATAAACTTTGCCAGTATTTCAGATATAAATAATACCTCTCTTCCTCTGGATTTCAATCTATTCATTGACACGGGGACATGCTGGAATAACGACAGCTCTTTATCGAAAGGAATACTGCACAGCGGCTTCGGCTGCAGCATAAATATTATATCACCTGACAAAGGTGTTTTAAGAATCGGTTGTATGTGGAACAGGAAAAGCACCGGCAAGTTTTACCTTGATATCGGTATGGATTTTTAAAAGATTACCATATTATCCATGCAATTTCTAAAAAGGAGAAAACACAGGGTATGAACAGTAACAAAAAAGAAAGGAAGGGTTTTTCAATACATATTTTGTGGGGGTTTGTATTTGCGATCTTAGGAATAACTGAACTCATAAAAAGATATGAAATAGTCTACGGAATACCAATTTGGGCTCTATGTTTCTTCGCGATAGCGGCTTCGAACTTCCTAAGAGAACCGTTTGTGCTTCAAAAAATAAATGTTCCGGATGAAAAACTGCCTACGGTCCACAAAACAGCATCCATTTTAAACACAGGGTCAATCATTATACTTGTCATGTCGTTTATTATTGAGTTAATACGAAATTAATCTAAATCCCGCTTGGGGACAGCATTTATAAATAGCGCTCTCTTGCCCGGAAATAGAAAATGCGGCAATGTGATTATGAGAATATTTAAGATATTTCTCTGTTAACAAGATCATTAAACTAGGGAGAAATAATGTTTACAAAAGCAATCGTCAGAATACCCGGCAAAAACTTTCACGAAGGCATTACGTCATTCATTAACAGCAACCCCGATTACAGATTAGCTCTCAAACAGCATAAAGCGTATCTTGACGCTCTTAGGCTATGCGGACTCGAACTGAATATCCTGGAGCCGGACCTTTCCTACCCGGACGGAACATTCGTCGAAGATACAGCAATTGTAACAGAGAAAGTCGCCGTGATTACCAGGCCTGGCAACAAAAAAAGACGCGGTGAAGAAAAGGCAATTAAAAAAATTCTTTCCGGTTTTAAACCGATTGAAATAATAACCGCACCGGGAAGGCTGGACGGTGGAGATATTCTCCGGGTAGAAAACCATTTTTTTACAGGCCTTTCAAGTAGAACCAATATTGAGGGAGCAAAGCAACTGGAACAAATATTAATTAAATACGGATATACTTCTTCGATGGTAAACATAGAAAATATACTGCATCTTAAATCAGGCATAAACTATATAGGGGAAAATAACCTCGTAATATCAGAAGAACTGGCCGGGTTAAAAGAGTTTTACGGATTCAATAAAATCACCGTCGGGGAAGATGAAATATATGCCGCAAACTGTGTTCTGATAAACGATTTTCTTCTGATTCCGCTTGGATACCCGGTTACAAAAGAAAAACTAGAAAATGAAGGATATAAAATTATTGAGATTGAAATGTCAGAGTTTAGAAAGATGGATGGCGGGCTTACGTGCCTGTCACTTAGATTTTGATCCTTTTAATAACCTTGCCGGATCAGTAATTACCACAGCAGCCAAGCTAAGAACCGTAAGAATAAAGAATAACATATTGCCGTATTTAACATAAAAGGTGGGAGCAGCAAAAGAGCTGACGCCGCATTCTATATTTCCCTCAACATTCAACTTCACTCTCCCCCGTACTCTTCCCACCGGATCAATATACATTGAAATTCCGGTATTGGCTGCGCGAAGTACTGTCACTCCATTTTCAACCGCCCTTAGAATAGCGGTTTCGGAATGCTGTAATGGCCCCCGGCTACTGCCAAACCATCCATCATTCGTAATATTAACCAAATATTGCGCGCCGTCGCGAACATAATTTCTCACAAATCCCGGAAATGTCGATTCAAAACATATCAATACTCCAAACCTTCCCCATTGAGAATTAAAAAGAGTACGTTTTTTGCCGGATTTAAAATTAGCCTGCCCAAAATCTATTTTCTCAAGCGCTGAAAGATATTGACTGAAAGGTATCTTCTCACCGAAGGGGAGCAGGTTTATCTTGTGATATTCTGCCTCAAAGTTACCCTCATCATTAAAAAGCCCCGCGCTATTGTATGATTTCCAGAGACCATCCTTAAATGAATAATCAATATAACCTACCAGAAGCTCTACTTCAGAATCATGGGCGATTGTTTTAAGCCAATTCTCATACCTTATAGAGCGGCTGAGAGCAACTGGGGCTGAGGTTTCCGGGAATATTACCAATTTTGCGCCCCGCGCGGAAACTTCTTTTGTCAATGACTCTATCTGACTAAAAATTCTATCTTTATACTCCGGCTTCCATTTAATATCGAGCCCCAAATTCGGTTGAATGATTGCGATACTCCCCTCTTTTGCTACATCCCTTTTTTCTTCGTCAAACTCTTCAATTCTAAGTATTCCAAAACCAAGGTGAGTTCCTACAATCACAATAAGAAGGACAAACGCCGCTATTCTTCTCCGCGTAGAACGGACAAAAAGAACCAAAGCTACTAAAAGATTTACAACTACAATAAGAAATGAAAAACCGTATGGGCCGTATATCGAAAGGGATTGAATCGCTACCGGATATTGTGCCATCGCGTTTGATAACACACCCCATGAAAAGCCCA
Organism: bacterium; assembly: GCA_021160845.1. Lineage (GTDB taxonomy): Bacteria > Krumholzibacteriota > Krumholzibacteriia > Krumholzibacteriales > WJIX01 > JAGHBT01. Next base: position 2,679 of record JAGHBT010000226.1, read on the forward strand.
ACTCCCCATTTGAACGTGCCATTTCCGTTAAAGACCACAGGGCGGGAGCCGCTATTAAGGACCTGAGCCCGTATTTTCTTACAAGTAAAGCCATAAACATTCCAAACAAACCCGGAAAGCAGGAAAGATAAATCACGAGAAGGGAAACCCCCGGCACCAAAACCCACCTCATTGTAACACTAGAAGCAGGAATTACATTAGCTATCCAGTAAAGAAGTATTCCAAAAAATGTCAGCCCGAAAACAAAACCGAGGACAAATCCCCTTTTTAAATAATTACCATCTCCGTCATTCGGATCTTTGAACCTAATCAGAACCCACATTAGCGGTACAAGGGCAAAAAGTGAAAAGAAACGAAAAGGATATGGCGGAAAAGAAATTGCCAAAAGGACACCGGATAAAGCCCCGGCTAATATTTCTCTTCTCCATCTATAAGCAAAGGTACTGATACTCAAAATACACCTCTCATTTTCTGCGGAGTATAATAGAAAGTTGACCTATCCAACAAGACAAAAGACAATTTTATAAAAGAACCACCCTAATGCGGCTTTGCTGCGCGATCAAGGGGGGACAAAGCTAGCCGCACTAGATGGATGGTTCAAATGTCGAAATAGTACTTTGAAAAAAACCTCGGACAAATCTTCTTCAAACAATCTTTGCCTAATATGTAATACACAAACCATGCCATACAATAATAAACATATAAATGATTTAAGATAGTTTCTATGCCCACAGTAACTCTATATTTTTCAACATACTATCGTAGTACTATTTGATATTTACTTAATATTTTTTCTCAATTAATTTCTAAATAAAAAATACAAGTGTGGAGGGTATTTACATTCAAAAAATACAAATTTCTGTAACTGCCTTGAAACAAAAATCTTACCATATTAAAACCACATGCAAACAGATTGTACATGTGTATACACTTCCAACCGACCAACATGAATCTTATCTGACCTAAGGAAATTAATCACAAACAATACTCTTCGTAATTTGCCCGTTTACACCGATCTTAATTTAAATATTGAAAGCGGATGATCAAAGCAGAGATTACCTGATCATATCGTTGAGCCCAACCCGTTTGAGTTCCTTGTAAAGCGTGCTTCTGGAAATGCCAAGCCACCTGGCAACCGCTGTCTTGTTACCATTACATCGTTTTAAGAGTTTCATTAGAGATGTTTTCTTTTCTAAATTCCTACCGTCAGCATTTATATTTTGTACAAATGATCTTTGCAAAGATTCTGATCCTTTCACCCTGTCAGGAAGCATATCAACAGTTATAATCCCATTTCCCGATATATGCCCTACACGTTTAATAACAGCAAAAAATTCTCTGACATTACCAGGCCACGGATACCGCTGAATGCATTTTAGGGCTTCCCTCTCAATCCTGATCTTTCGGTTTTTCCTATCCCCATCCCTTGATAGACAGAAAGTAAGAAGCGGAATTATATCTTCTTTTCTATCTCTTATCGGAGCCAGAGAAACTCTCTCTTCACTAATACGATAGTAAAAATCCTCCCGCATAGAACTATCCCCAATATCGTCTCCAAGGATCTTGTTTGTGGCCGATATAAATCTTACATCTATCTCTCTCTCAACATTATCCCCCACTCGCCTTATCTTTTTCTCCTGAAGAACCCGCAGCAGTTTAGCCTGCTGAATATCTGTAAGTTCACCAATCTCATCAAGAAAGATAGACCCCCCGGAAGCCTCTTCAAAAAGCCCTCGGCGATCGGAAATAGCGCCTGTAAAACATCCCTTCGTGTGGCCAAAAAACTCACTTTCAAAGAGACGGTCGGGAACAGCCGAACAATTAACAGCCACAAATTTTTTCTGAGACCTGTCGCTCAAGTTATGAATTAACCGCGCTATAAGCTCTTTTCCTGTCCCCGTCTCACCGGTAATCAATACAGGGGCAGAGAAAGAAGCCGCAAATCTCGCGCTATCATATACATCGAGCATGGATTTGGAAATAGAAACCAATTCATCGTGAACAATAAATTGGGGATCAAACTGCAGCTCAACCAGAGTGTTTCCTTCACGGATCTCGTTTCGCCTGACCGTCAATTTGCTTCTAATTTTAACCACTCCGTCAAGAAGCGCGTCTGTTTTCTCTTTGAATAAATTCGTCTGAATACCACAAGAAAGATGCTCCACCTCAATCAAAAGCCGCCACAGCCTTTCAACCCTCTCCCTTTCTTTTCCCCCAATACCCATCCTCTCATCTGCTACACCATCAAAATATTCAAAAAGGATTTCGGAATATTTTAACTGAGTTTGCGCCAGCGCGAAATAATCCCCGGTTATTCTTAGTATTTCTATAGATTTCTCAAAATAATTTTCAGCCTTTTTCCTATTTCCGGAACCAAAGAAAGATAACCCCATACCTCTGAATATAAGCCCCTCTTCCATTCTTGCCTTCAACAGTCTGGCCAGTTTCAAAGCCTTTTTAAAACTGTCGGAGGATTCTTCATAATCACCAATGGACAGGTACAGTTCACCTAAAGAGATATGCTGCTCCAGCGCAACATCTCCTTTTGGAAAAGCTTTATAAGCTATACGCAAAGCCTTCCTGAAACAGGATTCCGCTTTTGTATAATTCTCCGCCTCTAAATATATCCGCCCAAGCCCTCCAAGCACCAACGCCTTTTCTCTCTGATAGCCGTTCGAATCCGCTATTGCCCGTGATTCTTTATAAAGTTTCAAAGCTGAATCAAAATTCTCACGGTACCTTTCATTGTTACCCAAGGCAAGGAGAGCGCGGCATATCCCTATTTTCCATTCACATTCTGTAAACCCGGAGATTGCTTCCTTAATATCGCTCTCAGCGTCGTCAAACCTTCCAAGGTGATACTGTACTATTCCCCTATTTAACAAGGATACGGACTGACCATATATATCTTCTTTACTCCTGTAGATCTTTATCGCGCGCTTAAAATAATCACCCGCGTTTTTCAGAAACCCCATTCGCATAGACAATAATCCCAAAGTCGCAAGAACGGAAGAACGCGCCTTCTCGTCCGAAACATGAGTAGCCAAACCAAGCGCTGTTTCCAACTGATTACGGGCCTCATCCACAAACCCGAGACGCATGAGACATGCCCCTCTGATCATATGCCTGCTTATAACAAAGCGAGGATGAACAGACCCATCGCTTATGTCAGGAAGACTGTCAATATACACAATCGCTTTGCTGTAATCCCCTTTTCTCCTGAGAATATCAGCCCTGATAATGGATATTTCCTGACGAAAATCATCTTTTTCTACTACGCAAGGTTCATTCAAAAGGCTTTCCAGTTTAACGAGGTTGTTTTCACTTTCATTGAACCGGGACATATAGTACGCACTCTTAGCTGACGAGATAAATACACGGCAGGCAATCTCTCGTTCTACCGCAACAAATCCTACAAGCCCAAGAGCGTTTCTGGAATCGAGATACGCCTGTTTGTAGCTTCCGCGCTCCCAGTTATCCGCGATTGAATCAAGTAAATTATTTATAGTCGTCTGTATATTTA
>JAGHBT010000009.1 GCA_021160845.1 bacterium
CTTTGAAGATCTTGGCAAGGTTCTTCCGGAGAACGCTGGAGAACCGGTAAGGGAATCTGTCAGCAAGTGCCGGGCATTAATAGATGATATGCAGGAAAAAAGTCCAACCGAGGCTCAAGCAATGTTGGAGACAATTTACTCATGTGTTTCTTCGCTCCAACGTTCTATTGTTTCCGGGTTTACGCCCGACGCTGGTTCCGGTGATAATTCAACTGGCGATTCAGTCGAAGCTTCGGGTTCAGGAGAGTCGTATCCGGGCCGATCGGAGTGAAAGATCAACAGAAATCCGTGGAAACATTCAATCTGCCCGAATGGGTGGGTGAAGATATATTCCAGGAATTTATTATCTCACAGTTGTCGATGCTCGAAGAAGTTGAAGCTGAGCTGCTGAATCTTGAATCGGGCAAAGATCTTGATCTTGCCGTGTTAAAAGGCCGCATACACACGATGAAGGGCGATACAGGGATGGTAGGCCTCGATGATATGGGTAGTGTATACCACGCGATGGAGGATTTTCTTGAGGCCACAGATGAATGCCCCGAGAGAGCAGATGTATTACTGAAGGTCAAGGACTGGATCAACAATGCCCTGGAATCATATAAATTGTACAAACCACCTTCTCCCTCAGCGAAAGAAATCGTTGATTCACTTTTGTTACAGAAAAATATGGATAAGATTGATTTAGAGCCGGAAATAGCAAAGTCAGTATCCGTAGTTGAGGAGGAAACTGACACTAATGATGTTGAAGAAGTTAAACAGATAGCGATAGAGCAACCGGCAGTTGAAGAAATAAAAGAATCAAGTGATACGGAAGCATCGGAAGCGGCCGGGGACAAGGCGCGGGATTCCGCTGAATCTGATGATCGGGGAAAAGCTCCGTCTTCGAATGAACCCGTAGCTGTGTCAGTTCCTCTGGCTGGAATCGATCGTGATGATGATATGATTGAACTTATAGGTGATTTTCTTGAAGAGAGTGAAGAAGGTCTCACCAAGGCCGACGAAATTCTGATGGATGCTGAAAACAACGCTAATGATCCCGAAATGGTCAATGCATTATTCAGAGTCTTTCATACAATAAAGGGTGTGGCGGGTTTTCTTGATTTTAATGAAATAAGTTCCCTGTCTCACAAAAGTGAAACGATGCTGGATATGGTTCGGGAGGGAACCCTTAAGCTTGTGGGGGAAGTACTCGATATTACGTTCGACGCGACAGATATGATGCGCCGAATGATTAATAATGTACATGCTGCTGTTGAAAATTCAGAGGAAGTAGCATCCGTTCCTGAGCTAACGGCTATGCTGGCTCGGCTGGAAAGAACTATATCGGGCGAAGGAGGGAGTGGGACTGAGGAAAACAAGGAAGTGAAAGCCAAAATTGAACAAATCGAAGAAGAAGAGCCGGAAGAGAACACAAGTACAGACAAATCTTTAAAGAAACATGTTCATATGAAGGAAACCCTCAGGGTTGACGCGTTACGTCTCAACAAACTTGTGGATACGATAGGTGAAATGGTTATATCAGAATCAATGGTTAGTCAGTCGAAAGAACTTAAAGATATCACTTCACCGGAGCTGAGTAAAAAGTTGGCTATGCTCGACAAGATTACGCGTGAGCTGCAGGAGATGGGAACTTCTCTCCGGATGATTCCGGTAAAAGGAGTTTTCCAAAAAATGACTCGTCTCGTGCGTGACTTGGCGAGAAAATCGGAGAAAAATATCGAAATGGTGATGTTCGGGGAGGATACCGAGCTGGACAAGACAGTTGTAGATAAAATTGGTGATCCACTTGTGCATATGATCCGCAACGCGGTAGACCACGGGATAGAAAGCAGCGAGGAGAGGAAAAAGGCAGGTAAGCCAAAGAAAGGAACTATTAGTCTTTCCGCGTTTCACAAGGGTGGAAACATCCATATAAAGATTACAGATGATGGTAAGGGGCTTGACCGAGACGTGATTTTGGCAAAGGCGATCGAACGGGGCCTGATTAAATCGGGAGATTCCCTATCTGACAAGGAAATATATAACCTTATTTTCGAACCGGGTTTCTCAACAGCCAAGAAGGTAACAAGCATATCGGGGCGTGGTGTCGGCATGGATGTTGTTAGGCGAAATATTCAATCCTTGCGCGGGAACGTCGAAATCGAATCCGAAAAAGGGAAAGGGAGTATATTTACTATTCGTTTACCTCTTACGATGGCAATAATAGACGGCATGGTCGTGCGTGTCGGTAATGACCGCTATATTATTCCCACACTTTCGGTCGGACGTTCTGTTAGGCCGGTAAAAGAAGATCTGATAAGCGTATTTAAACAAGGCGAAATGCTCAAGTGGGGTGATAAACTCATCTCGATACTTTGTTTGTACGAAGTTTTCAATATCAAAGAAGCGCAGAAGAATCCGACAGAAGCCTTGATAGTAATTGTTGAAGACGGCGGAGCTCAGGTTGGATTGCTGGTCGATGAATTGATCGGCCAACAACAGATAGTAATCAAGACGATGGGTGAAAGCATGAAAGATACGGATGGGTTTTCAGGCGCCGCGATTATGCCTGACGGGAAAGTGGCATTAATACTGGATATAAGCATGCTTGTGAAGTTTTTCTCCGAGAACGCGAGTGAAATTGCGAAGGAAGAAAATCAGAAGCAGAAAGAGAAATCATAATAAAACAAGTTCACACACTGGCCGGGAAAACTATGGAAACCTCCACGGGGGGTGTGTAAAAAGGTATCGCTTCCGGGAAGTAACTCGAAATCTCTTCAGAAGAGGGAGAAAATAATATATTTACAGTTTAAATTTGCTCTTGGAGAAGTTTATTACAAGTACGTGTAATAAAGGAGAATGCAGGGGAACATGAATAAGCAAACATTTGATAAATTTAGAAAACTTGTTTACCAGAAGAGTGGGATATCACTGACGGAGAAAAAAATAGCGCTTGTGCGTTCACGGATTACAAAGAGATTGCGGGCCCTGGACATCAATGATTTTGAAGAATATCTGAGCTATGTTAAAAGTGACAGAAGTGGAGGGGAAATTGTTAATCTGTTGGATGTAATATCTACAAATGTTACGAGTTTCTTCAGGGAAGCGGATCACTTTAATGTTATGAAAGAGGCTATCGAGGGATGGATAGCCGAGGGACAGAAAAAATTCAGGTTCTGGTCAGCGGCCTGTTCGACAGGCGAAGAACCTTATACAATGGCCATGATCATAAATGAAACAATTAAGGATCCAAAGGCCGATGTAAAAATACTTGCCACCGATATATCGACTCAAGTTCTTGGAAAATGCCGAGAGGGAAAGTACAGTGAGGAAAAAGTAAAACCTGTTTCAAGCGTTTTAAGAAATCGATATTTGACAAAAGAAGGAAATGGCAAAGAGAGTTTATATAAAGTGAAGGACATTTTGAAGAATCAAATCACTTTTACACGTATCAATCTTTCCAACCCTCCTTTTCCCATGCATGGGCCTTTTGACATGGTTTTCTGCCGCAATGTTATGATTTATTTCGATAATGATGTCAGGATGAAATTGATAAATGAAATAAATCGCCTTCTAAAGCCGGGTGGGTATCTTATGGTTGGCCATTCAGAGAGTTTGTCACGTTTAAACATCGGTTTTAAATTCAAATGCCCCTCGGTTTATATAAAGTCAAAAACTCTAACACACGTGCTGGCACATTAATACGAATGATGGGTATATTGGTTAGAAGGAGTTTCAATTTTGCTTAAAGTAGTTGGGATATCAGACATGAAGGGGACTGACATTAGCGAAGATATTCTGGTCACCTACTCTCTCGGTTCATGTGTAGCAGTTTCAGTTTACGATCCCGTGTTTAAAGTCGGTGCGATGATTCATTGTATGCTCCCCCTGTCAAAGGTGTCTCCTGACAA
>JAGHBT010000238.1 GCA_021160845.1 bacterium
ATATAATTTATAATGCACTTCCATTCATTTTTATAAGTATTTATTCTAACCTATTCACAATTAAGGCGCGAGCTTATTCGCACAATCCTTTTCGGATCTTTATTGCCAGATCAAAAATGTTATACTACAAAAGGCGTTCTGTGCATTACTCATTTTACATTCCCAATTTAATTGGTATAAACCCTTGTAAATTTGGAGAAAAATCGGTATAATTCTAAGGTACCGGATTGATTGAGTTTCGGTCTGGTTTGGTTTTCCCCAGTATGAAGGGAGTGGTCGAAATGAGGAAAGGATTCTTTGCCGTTTTTCTCGTCCTTCTAAGCATGTTGTTTTTCTCTTCAACAACCCATACTATCGAGTTTAAAAAAGGGACATCGTCTCTTACACCTGAAAACCAGGAGCTCGGAATCGTTATGCGGCTAATCGGCGGGAAGGGAGCCGTTCTAAGATCGGGGAAAGAACTGAAACTTACATTCAGAGTAAACCAACCTGGATATGTTATTATCTATAATATTGACAGCGATGGCTTTATAAACCTTATTTATCCCTACGACGGCAAATTGAAGAAAGCGGAAAAGAATAAAGTTTACACCATTCCGCAGAACGGAAGTAGCCTCACACTGAAGGCTGGCAAAAAAACCGGCATTGAATATATTCAAGCCTTGGCTGTTAAAGACAAGAATGATATCGATGAAAGAGAGCTCTATTTTCTAAGCCAGGATTTCGAACTGCCTAAGGATAAGCGCTTCCGCACAGAAACGGATCCTTACCTTTCCTTTAACATGATCGATAAAACAATCGTTAAAAATATTAGAAATAATCCTCCTGCGTCCGATCATACCTATTTCTTTGTTAATAAGAGAATCGACTATCCGTCATACCTCTGCGGACAATGCCATGGCACGGATAATTTCAGTAATCCTTACGGTGAAGAATGCACCGAAATAACAATCGAAAAGAATTATTATGAAAAAAAGGTCGGATACCCCTATCCGCCTCTATTCAATATTACCCATCAAGGTGAAGCGGAGGAAATCGATTACTCATCCACAACATATTATGAAAACAATCTTTCCAATAACTGGGATGACGAGCTTCTATCTTCGAATGAAAACGACATCTACCTCACAATAAACTATGGATATGGATGGTATAATTCTCCTTTTTACTACTCAGGTTATTATCCATACAATAATTATTATTGGTATCCATCATATTCCTACATGGACTCCTTTTATTGGGGGTTTGGATTCAACTGGGGATATAACAACTGGTATGGTTACTACTCCCCCTATACCTGGTATTACCCTTACTACCACCAGTATGATTACTGCTGGAACAATGTTTATGACGGCCGCAGATCTATTTACGCTAGCAGGAGATTCACAAAACATCCCCTGAGTTATCAAACTTCGTCGAATAGAATAAGACACAACAAAGCACTCGCAAATAGCAAGCTGGTCAAGAGAAGGATAACGAGACTCGCGACGAAAAACCGGGACCAGTCAGGACTTTCAAGAATTCTTTCCCCTTGGCGAACAACATCCTCAAGAAAAATTAACCCCCGTGGCAACACTACATACAGAGAAAATGTGAAGAGAAGAACTGTCTACGGTGCTTCAAACAGAAACAATACAATAAGAACAAATCCAACCCGTAAAGCCAGAACCGCGAACAGAGCGGAAGATACACGAAGAATCTATAATCCAACAAGAACCACTAAAAAACGTCTATCAACAGAACCAAACAGAACCCGCATCAAAACAGAGGGTTCTAAAAACTATAATGGAGACAGAACTCAACCGGCCAGACGAGTGGACAAACCCCAGTCAAGATCGAAACAAAGCACGAATCCACGAAGCCGGACGCAAAGCACTAAGAAGAGTTCCACCGGAAGCCACTCCTCTGCCAAATCAACAAGCAGGCGATCTTCCACCAGCAACCGTTCTTCAAGCAATTCTAGAAACAAATCTTCTTCCAGTTCAAGGAGTTCTTCTTCCTCCGGAAAATCCAGCCGTTCCAGTTCCCGCGGTCGGCGTTAACCCAACCCGGGAAGGGGATACTTTAACGCTGTTGTAAAGAAAAAACAGGGGGAAATTGATAACCTCAACTAAAGAAAAGAAAACTAACACTGAAACTGCGGTTAAGCAGGGGTGAAAATGGATGAAATGGGTTATAAAATCGAATATCAAAATGGGGGTTTTCCCCGTCCTTGAAGTAATCGCGCCACGACTGAACCTGCACTTTGCATCGAGAACCGGTGGCGTAAGTCCTCCCCCATTTGATTCTCTTAATCTCGGAATCGATCTTGGAGATACGGACGGGAATGTAAATCAAAACAGGAATATTCTTCTTAAGGCACTCGATATCTCCAACGACAACCTGGCTACAGGGGAACAAATCCACAGTTCCAATATAAAAATTATAAATAAAGGAGGAAGATATAAAAAATGCGACGGGCTTATCACGGAGCGTGAGGGGCTTTCGTTAACTATCAGTACAGCCGACTGCTATCCTGTGATAATCTATTCTCCTCCTGAAAATGTTCTCGCTGCCATTCATGTTGGAAGAAAGGGAGCGGTAAAGGGAATAATTTCCAAAACCCTTAACATCTTAATCAATAAGTTCCTGATTAACCCTGAATATACAATATCAGTTATCGGCCCCGGCATTTGCTGGAGGTGCTACCGCGTAAACAAGGAAATTGCCGCTCAATTCGATATGGGGATTATCAAAAAACGAAGGGGCAAATTGCATCTCGATCTAGCTTTATTCATCAAAAATGAGCTGAAACGCGGCGGAATAAAACAGAAAAACATATTCAAGTCCGGAATTTGCACTTCCTGCTCCCCCGACATGTGTTTTTCATACAGGCGTGACGGATACAGGACAGGGCGGCACTGGACAGTGGCAACAATCAAGTAATATTGTATCGGGAAAATAATTGACTTTTATCACGAAATATATCTATTCTGCTAATATCACTCATACTGAAAGACACTTATGAATACAAAAGCATCAGGAAATATGAAACCTTTTATCGTTATGGATGTTCTGGAACGAGCAACTGAACTTGAAAAAAAAGGGAACTCGATAATACACATGGAAATAGGGGAACCTGATTTTGACACTCCCCCGCGGATAGTAAAAGCCGGAATAGATTCACTCAGAAAGGGAGACACTCACTACACCGACAGCAGGGGAATACTCGAACTTCGCATGGCAGTAGCAAGATATTACAACAGACATTACAATGTAGATGTATCGGAATCCCAAGTCCTTATTACTATGGGGGTATCCCCCGCCCTTCTCGTAGTACTTTCATCATTGATCGAGAATCCCGATGATGAAATAATTCTCTCCAACCCATATTATCCATGCTATCCAAACTTCATAAAATACCTCGGGGGAACTCCGCGCTTTATCCGGACAAAAGCTAAAGAGGGCTTTCATCTTAAACCCTCCATGGTAAGAAACGCCATCTGCCCCGACACAAAAGCCATACTTATCAATTCACCATCCAATCCCGTTGGAACCATTATCCCCCGTGATGATTTAAAAGCAATCTGTAATATGGGAATACCAATAATTAGCGACGAAATCTACCATGGTTTAGTATATGGAGAAAAGGAACATTCCGCCCTTGAATTTACCAATAACACTTATATCCTCAATGGATTCTCCAAAATTTTTGCCATGACAGGATGGCGTCTGGGATATATTATCGCACCGGACAAAACCGTTAGAAATATTCAAATCATACTGCAGAATTTCTTTATTTCTCCAAACTCATTTGTACAAAGAGGTGGAATTGCCGCTCTGGAATTGAATCACCCTGAAATAGAGGAAATGAAAAGCAAATACGATTCAAGGCGTAAATTTCTCCTTGCCAGAATGGAGGCGATGGGCCTTAGCTGCTCAGTCGAACCGAAAGGGGCCTTTTATATTTTTGTAAACGCCGGCCATATTGAAAAAGATTCATACAAATTGGCCTTTGATATCCTAGAAAAAGCTGGGGTTGCCGTGACCCCGGGGATAGACTTTGGAGACCAGGGAGAAGGATATCTTCGTCTTTCATACGCTAATTCCATGGAAAATCTATCTGAAGGAGCTGATAGAATTGAAAAATATCTTGAAGAACATGCGGCATTATCTTAGCAATCCTGAATACATGAAATAGTGGTATTTATCGTTAAAAAAATTACTTTTCCCTTTAACAATTTTGCAGAGTTATGATATTCTTTCCCATCCCTCAAAAAATCACTTTGGAATGTTGACATAAACCGCTATTTCATGTATAATCTACTTATGGTAATTCC
>JAGHBT010000053.1 GCA_021160845.1 bacterium
ATCTTGGAGCGCATATGTCTATCGCGGGGGGTGTCCACCTCGCCCTCGAAAGAGGCAAAGAAACAGGCTGCAACGCCGTCCAGTTATTTGTAAAGAGTTCAAACAGGTGGGAGGCACGGCCATTTAGAGAAGACGAAATTACCGCTTTCCGTGAAAATAAGAATGATTATAAAGAGAATTTTATCATGGCTCACTCAAGCTATCTGATAAATTTGGCGTCACCCGAACCGGAACAGATAAAAAAATCTGTAGACGCGCTTCTTGTCGAGATGGAACGCTGCGAAATACTTGGAATCCCTTATCTTGTACTTCATCCGGGGAGCCATAAAGGCGCCGGCGAAGAAAATGGGATCATCTCGATAGCTAAAAATCTTGACCTTGTCTTTTCTGAAACCAGTGGTTTTAACACAACTATTCTGCTTGAGACAACGGCGGGGCAGGGAAATACAATCGGCCACAAATTCGAACACCTGGCGGGAATTATCAACAGGCTGAATGACAACTCTCGTGTGGGAGTTTGTTATGATACCTGCCACACCTTCTCAGCGGGATACGACATCAGAACGGAAAAAAATTATAATGAGACCTTTGCCAAACTCGATCAGATAATAGGACTAGATAAACTTAAGGCGTTTCACATTAACGATTCAAAAACCGACTTTAATGCCAGAAAAGACCGCCATGAACACATAGGCAAGGGCAAGATAGGAGAAAAGGCATTCTCCTTTTTGGTTAACGACACCAGATTCAACCAGATTCCGATGATATTGGAAACGCCAAAAGGCCCGGACAATAAAGAAGACAGAAAGAATCTTACACTTCTCAGAAGTATGAGAAAATAAAGTTTTAAATTATTAACATGTAGAATTAATAAATAGATATCACAAAGGAGGTATCGATGTACGACGTAGCAATAATTGGTTCTGGCCCAGCGGGCCTCACAGCGGCAATTTACACAAGTCGTTCGGAACTGAAGACGATTGTTTTTGAGGGAATGAGTCCCGGCGGACAGCTTATGATTACAACGGAAGTAGAGAACTTCCCATCATATCCGGAAGGAATACAGGGACCGGAGCTCATGAAAAAGATGAAGGAACAAGCAAGAAAATTTAAAACGGAAATAAAACCAGGCTATATAACAGAAGTGGATTTTAAAAAATCCCCCTTTACAATCAGTACCGGTTCCGATGAAGTAACCGCTAAAACGGTTATTATAGCTACAGGCTCAACAGCGCGCTGGATGGGGATCGATTCTGAAACAAAACTCAGGGGCAAGGGCGTTTCAGCATGTGCTACCTGCGACGGATTTTTCTTTAAGGATAAAGAGATCGCCGTCATAGGAGGCGGGGACTCGGCTATTGAGGAAGCCTCCTTCCTTACAAATTTCGCGAGCAAGGTTACAATCATCCACAGGCGCGATGAGCTTAGAGCATCTGAAGCCATGCAGCAAAAAGCCTTCGATAACAAAAAAATTGAGTTTGCATGGGACAGCATCGTTGAAGAAATTCTCGATGTCTCGGAAGACAAGGTGACAGGCATCATCCTTAAAAATGTAAAGACCGGAGAAACAAAAACACTCCCCGTTGAAGGAGTATTCCTGGCCATTGGGTACGACCCTGCAACTGATATATTCAAAGGGAAGATTGAACTGGATAAGAAAAACTATATCGTGACAAAAGAAAATACTCAGACATCGGTATCAGGCGTTTTTGCCGCCGGCGATGTTAGGGACCACATGTACAGGCAAGCTATTACTGCTGCCGGAGACGGATGCATGGCGGCAATAGATGTGTACAGATGGCTGGGAGGCACCAAGTAAGAAAGGGACCATCCTTGACGAAAAAACACGAAAGTAAAAAGGTGCTTATAACGGGCGGCTCAAGGGGAATAGGTCTCGCGATAGCACTTCGTCTGGCTTCCGAAGGCGCGGACATCGCCATAAACTTCAAAAGAGATGAAGAATCCGCGTCGAAGGCCGCCGAGGAAATCGAAAGGCTTGGCCGAAAAGCCATTCTTCTTAAAGCTGACATTTCGGATCATAAAGAAATCAAGGATATGTTCGTAAAACTGGACAAATCCTTCGGCGGTCTCGATTATTTTGTTTCCAACGCGGTTTCGGGTGTACTTGGCCCGGCGGAAAGGATCGGACGGCTTGGGTGGGAAAGGGCTCTCAACACAAATGCCAGGGCGTTTATGCTGTGCGTTCAAGAAACCATTAAACACTTTAGCTCTTCAATAAAAGCGATTGTCGCGATATCCTCTATAGGAGGACAAACGGTTCTTCCGGGCTACACTGCCGTGGGAGCGAGCAAGGCCGCTCTTGAATCCCTGGTTCGTTATTTTGGCCGAGAATTCGCTCCGAGGGGAATAAATGTAAACGCCATCTCGGGAGGCCCTATTGACACCGCGTCCCTGGACTATTTTCCAGATAAGGAAAAGGTCATCGAAGAATGGAAAAACCGCACTCCGTCTGGTAGAATAGGTACACCAGAAGATATAGCCCCTGTTGTTTCGTTCCTCCTGTCAGAAGAAGCCGCCTGGATTCAGGGACAAACTATAATAATCGACGGAGGGCTTACTCTTTAGCAATTGAATTGTCCACTACTGCTTAGTCCTGAAATTTATCATCCGCGTAAGGGCTCTTCTGCATGCCGGACAAAACCCTTTCTCAATCGACTTTGAGAACATGATGCAATCACGGCTTGAACGAAAGAGACCCTCAGCGGAATACCCAGCTCCCTCAAAACAACCGGTAACGCCCGCATATGTCGAGTCATCCGGCGTCGGAATGGGAACATTACCGCCGATAAGGCTTCCCCATTTGATATTATCCTTGTCAAGAAGTGCTGTTATGTTTGGTTCCCATGGTTCAACACCCCTCGGATACATATCATTATAAGTAACCTCGGACGAATAGTATTCATCGGCAAGTCCACCAAAGGCGTGTCCGAATTCATGAACAAAAATATATTTTGAGTATTCATTGTCGGCGATCGCGGCGGAATAAAGATTGAATATTCCTCCACCACCGTATTTCTCCTCGTTCGCCAGTAGGATCACCTGATCGTACGGAACCTTTGCCGCGACATCTCTTATAACCTTGTTAGCTGTGGAAACCATATATCTGTCAATATTAAAAGTATTGAATGAAAGACCGAGAAGATTATTTCTGTAATCACTCTCCCTGGGATTATCAACTCCGGACTGAGCCGACACGGATTGAATAAGGCGCACATTAAAATCATTTCTCCTGCTCTTGAAGGGCTCAACACTGAACAACACGCCGATGAGCCTTTGCGCGTCTTTCCGGAGCTTATGCATTTCATTTCCGCAATACCCATCTCCAAGGATGACGATATCAACCTTCCTGGATGGCGGTCCGTTTTTGATCAAAGTTGTTGTCTTGAAATAATCGTACCTGCTTTCCGTCGTTATATGATAATCGTCCGGGGCTACAACAAGGTCGAAGACATTGGCAAAAATATTCTCGCGGTCCCTTCGATCGATCCTTATCTGGACAGGTCTTTTTGGAAAAGGCATTATCAGTGATTCGTGGAATGTCCCAATGGCACCTTCTATCGCCTCATCGGTTGTAATCCACTCCCCGAAAACAGAACAATATCCCCTCGAAAAAATCAGGCTGTTTGTCTTTAGATCAAAAACACGGAAGATATATATCCCAAGATTCATTGTATCTATGAGAGCACTGTGATTACCACCCCAGTACGGCTCTTTAATAATTTCATCAATACTGAAATACTCTATATCCTTAAAACCTGTATGATATAAATCAACCCGGAGACACCCGGAAGTAAAATAAGCGTCAAATTCAGGTTGCCCGGCTACAGACGACTGTACAAAAATTAAAATCAAGGCAATAGCAATTAGCAACTTCTTCATCATGATCTCCTAATCAGTTAAAATTTTTTTATCTTAAATAACCTGAATTGAACTGTTTTCCCATCTTAACGCAATTTCTCGATTTACCGGGATTTTTTTACTCCAATTCTCTTACACAGACCGCGGATCCTGCACTCACTGCAAATTGGAGATACGGGTTTGCATACCGTACGTCCAAAAATTACAAAGATATCATTAATTTCTATCCAGAATTTTTTAGGCAAGACCTCGCGAAGAGCATATTCACTCTGAGTCGGATTATCAGTCTTTAATACTCCCAGCCTGTTTACAATCCGGTGAACGTGTGTGTCAACACAGATTGCGGGTTTACCAAAACCCTGCGTCATAACAAGGTTGGCAGTTTTTCTGCCGACACCCGGTAACCTGAGTAGTTCTTCGATTGTATCCGGAACCCTGGAGTTAAATTCTTCTACGAGCTGTTTTGAAAGTTTCTTTATCGATCTCGCCTTTATGTTATAAAATCCCGCGGGATATATCGCCTCACCTATTTCCTTCTCGGATAGCGACGCGATCGTACCGGCGGAATCAGCCAACGCGAACAACCGTTTGCTTGCTTCGCCTGTTACCTCATCCTTTGTCCTCGCGCTTATTACCGTGGAGATAAGTACCTTAAAAGCCGACTTCGTCCTTTTCGCAATCGCGGTAACAGACGGATCATTATTCCCGGCAATTATCGTTCTCACTTCTGGTATTAATCTGGCTAAAAGATACCCTGCTTTGTTTTTCCCAATTGGAAAATGTTTCCCGGGCAAATTCATATTCAAAGCAATTCTCTCTCGAGTTAAAGAAAACACCGGCAAATAATTTTTTAATATCAGAAAGATATCATATAGCCCAACAAATCGGCAACCGGTTTCATTTTCCTTGACATGGGGGGGAGTTATTTTTATGCTTGCACTTCCTGTGAATGAAAGAACTAGCCTTACGAGAACTGCAATTTAAAAAAACGGTTCTTAAAGTTTAGAAAAGATTTTGAACATTTAGCTTTAACAATTTTTACTCTGAAAATGTTAGGAGGAAACAAGTAATGGATTGGACTTTTACCGATGAGCAAAAAATGCTTAAAGAGATGGTTAAGAAATTTGTAGACAAAGAATTAAGGCCGGCGGCAGAAAAAATTGACAAGGAAAAGGAAATTCCCCGTGAAATTATTAACAAAATAGCAGAGCTTGGACTCCTTGGAGTCGCTTTTCCACCCGAATACGGCGGGGCTGGGATGGGAGAAATGGGTTATTGCATAATGCAGGAGGAAATCGGCCGCGGTTGCGCCTCTACAGCAACATTTATCGGCGCCCATCAGAGTATCGGAGCTTCCGGTATCTATTTGTTCGGATCTGAAGAACAGAAGCAAAAATATCTGGTTCCGCTTTGTGAAGGAAAAAAGATCGGCGCTTACTCGCTGACCGAAGCTAACGCCGGCTCTGACGCCTACAACCCGGAAACTACCGCAGAGGATAAGGGTGATTATTATCTTCTTAACGGACGCAAACTCTTTACCACCAACGGCAGCTTCGCGGACATCTTTACACTTTTCGCTAAAGTGGTTGATGGCAGTAAAAGAGGTAAAGTAACGGTATTTATCGTTGAAAAAGGTTTCCCGGGTTTCAGTGTGGGAAAGATAGAAGAGAAAATGGGTATAAGAGGGTCGAAGACAGCCGAACTCATATTAGAAGATGTAAAAGTACCCAAGGAGAACGTACTCGGCAAGGTAGGACGCGGATTCCTCGTAGGCATGAAGGTTCTTAACACAGGGAGGCTGGGCCTGGGAGCCGCCGCCCTCGGCGCGGCGAAAGAGGCGCTTGCTCTTTCCACCGCATACGCCAAGCAAAGAGTACAGTTCGGAAAATCAATATCCAAATTCCAGGGTATTCAGTGGATGCTGGCGGATATGGCAACGGCAATATACAACATGGAATCGATACTTTACCGAACCGCCTGGCTGTACGATCAGGGCAAAAATATCACCAGAGAATCATCGATGGTCAAACTGTACTGTTCTGAAGCCCTGGACAAAATCGTCGACAGTGCTATGCAGATATTTGGAGGATACGGTTTTATAAGCGAATTTCCGATTGAGAGAATGTACCGTGATTCAAGGATCAACAGAATATTTGAAGGAACAAGCGAAATTCAACGCATGATTATCGCTCGGGATATCCTCCACGCGCGCAATCTATAGAGAATTTAGCCCGTCTCTGAAGAAAGAATCAAAGAGGTTACACCGGTTGAATAATCGTAATTATTCAATAAAATTAACTGGCCTGTACTGAATCGCCTCACCTATATGCGCGGCCAGCACAGCATCAGTTTCATCAAGATCGGCAATAGTACGAGCGACTTGAAGTATATTCCTTCTGCTTCTGGCGCTAAAAAGAAGCTTTTTCTGAGCGGAGGAAAGTAAATCCTTCGCTCCTTTATCCAGTTGACAAAATTCCTCGAGCATTGAGAGCGGAAGATCGGCATTTCTCCTTATATTAGGCAAACCGCTGTACCTCTTCCTCTGTATCCTGTATGAAGCAACAACTCTATTTCTTATTTCATTGGAGGTTTGCCGCCGGCCGCCAGCCGACTCTTCAAACCTTGCCGGTTTAACGGCTCTGACCATAATATGAATAGCAATGCGATCCAGTATAGGGCCGGATATCTTAGAACGATACCTTCTAATCTGAGTAGGTGTACAGCTACACCTTCCTGTTCCACTCCCGTAATAACCACACGGGCATGGGTTCATAGCGGCTATGAGCTGAAATCTTGCCGGAAATGTAACTATCGCACTTGCCCTTGATATTTCTATTTTTCCATCTTCGATAGGTTGCCTCAGAGTTTCAAGAACATTCCTGCGAAATTCACTCAACTCATCGAGAAAAAGTACACCATTGTGGGCAAGCGAAATCTCGCCGGGGGTTATATACCTTCCTCCTCCGATAAGCCCCGCATAACTCGCGGAATGATGAGGAGATCTGAAAGGTCTCTCAAACTTCAGAGCGCCTCCGTTAAGACGTCCAACCACACTTAGTATCCTCGCATTTTCAATGGCTTCATTCTCCTCAAATGGAGGCATTATTCCGGGAAGCCTGTGTGCCAGCATCGTCTTTCCCGACCCGGGTGGGCCAATCATAAGGAGATTGTGACCTCCGGCTGCGGCGATTTCCAATGCTCTCTTAGCCGCCTCCTGACCTATAACCTGCGAATAATCAAGTTCATAATTCTTCCTCTCTGTTTTGATGGGACCGGGAGAATCTATCATCTTAGAATCTCCGCGTAAAGCCCGGAGCGCTTCTCCAAGATCAGCGCAAGGGGCAAACCTAATCCCTCTAACGGCCGACGCCTCTTTGAAATTCGCTTGAGGTAAAACGACACACCGATAACCCAATTTCTTCGCGTTCCATACAACCGGCAACACCCCTCTAACCGGCTTCAACGCACCGTCCAGGGCAAGTTCGCCAAGAAAAATTGTTTTTCCTCTAAAGCGGCTGGAAACCTGTTCGCTCGCTAGAATAATACCAACAGCTATGGGTAGATCAAATGCCGCTCCTTCCTTTCTTATATCCGCCGGAGCGAGATTCACAGTCACCCTTTTTAATGGAAATTTAAACCCACTGTTCCTTATAGCCGAGGTTACACGTTCGCGGCTCTCTCTTACAGCGGCATTCGGAAGACCCACAATTGTGAAAGAAGGAAGCCCTCTGGTAAGATCTATCTCAACCGTCACCTCGTACCCATCAATCCCAACAACAGCCCCCGACAGAATTATGGAAACCATCCCAACCTCCCTCTCACATAGACACTATACTCCCATTTCTTCAATAGCTTCGGTGGCCGTAATACTATTCGGTTACGCAATCGGTAGTCAAGGTCTTTCTTGCTCAATGTTAGATATACTTAAGGAAAGGTCTACTACCGGTTTTTCATTGAACAAATGGAAAATTTACAATCTCTTTTGTCAGGACTTCCCCCAAAAACGGTGAGCATATGAAGCGTGCCGCATTTTGAAAATGTTTCTTTTCAAGTTACAAGAAACTTTAACTTGCAACTGTAACTTTCAAGTTTACAACTTACTGCGGCATGATTTATATGCATTGTTAGCCAAAGTGTTTTTTCATTTCATTGTTAACAAATTCATTAATTTTTCATTGATATAATAATTTCCTGTTCCTAATTTATGTTTTTTTAATAATCCGTCTTTTACTAATTCATTTAAATATTTTGCTGCTGTTATTCTGGAAACGCCCAAATCACGTTCTATAAATTCTATTTTTGTATAAGGATGTTTAAATAAATTATTTAATAAATATTGACTGTAAAATTTATAATTATCACGAAGTATATTTTTATATTCAAATATCAAATCTCTTATTTTCCCGATTAATTCAATAGTTTCTTTTGATATTTGCTCTACTGCGTCTAACAT
>JAGHBT010000316.1 GCA_021160845.1 bacterium
AGCAAATATATATTACGCTCTTTGATAAGCCGTATTTCTAAAAACTTATTATTTGGCACTATTATTTTTTCTTTTAAGGTTAATTATTAATCCTGATAAAAACAATACTACAAAACAGCCGTGTCTAGCATCAAGCATTTTTTCTCCTAAACAACAATTATTATTCCCGGTTTGTAAGAGAATTTTTATTGTCGCCAGGCCGGGAAATTTGAGTGTCGCTGATCATACTCGTTTTCAATACACTTTTTATAGAAGCGAATAACTCCCGTCTGCAACGGGAAGTAAACGAGATGAAAGAAAGAATGGAAAAATTTGAAAGAGAGATAGAAAACAATCAGAGGTAACACTACAGACCACCATAGGCGGACCGGATATGACCCGGCCTGCCTATTTAAATTTTATGTGTACACCCTTTGTGTTAATCATCCTTTGAAGAACTTTATCCTTCTACGCATATTGTCTTGATCACACAGGAACTAAGCTATCGGTGTTACTTGTGATTACCCCACGCTTCACGGAAAAAAGCGCGTCGGCTGAAGCAATCCGGCCCATAATCTCGAGTGAAAGGTTTAGATAATCCTCCATTCCGTAGCTTCTCGGACGGTAGCTGAATATATCCTTCTCAAAGCGTGGCGACTCGGCCAAAGCAATATTTTCCCGAATAATTGTATCTAAAAGCAACGCACCATAATGTTCCTTCAAAACCCTAAGCACAGTTCGATTCAACACTTTTCTGCCATCAAAACGAGTGGCAATCAATCCGCCTATAACCAGATTTGTATTCAGTTCGGTCATCACAGATTCTATTCTTCTTATTAGGCTTTCCAGACTCTTGAGGGCAAGTTGCTCCGTTTGCACAGGAATAAATACTCTTTTAGAGGCTGCCAACGCGTTTATTGAAATCAGCCCGAGACTCGGGGGACAATCGAAAAGGATATAGTCAAAATCATCACTGATTTTGGCAATGGCATTTTTTAGCAAGAATTCGCGCTCGACCGTATTCGACAAAAATATCTCAACCTCGGCTAAATCAAGACTGGAAGGTATAACCGAAAGAGACAAACGGGAATCACTGCCATTAATGGACAGACGCGCTCTCAGTGGTTTTGTAACGATTGCTTCCCGCGGATGGACTCTCCCGCGGATTACATCACCTATGGTTCTGTTTACCTCGTACGATTCGATGCCGAGAAAACTCGTAAGGTGATTTTGCGGATCAAGATCCACAATAAGAACTCGTTTCCCCAATATTGCTAGTCCCGCGCCGACATTGACAACCGAAGTTGTTTTACCGACACCGCCTTTTTGATTAAGAAATGCTGCAGTTTCTGATTGATGCATGTTACCTCCCAGGTGCCATTGGCTGTTTGAGATCCAGAGAACGAGCACTGCCCAGCATTATTAACCGCTTAACTACGCACAGCGCCTACATATTAGTAATCGGAGCCGGCGAACTTCAACTCACAGCTCCAATCTTCAATGAATTCGCATTCTCTCGTAAATTATGAATTATTTCAATGATTTTTTGCCTGGTGGCTAATTATTTTTTTAAAACCATACTCAATAATTCCAGTAGCTTGCTCTTAGTGTACGGCTTTGCGGCAACTCCCTTGAAGCCAAATTCAGCATAGTTTGACATAAGAGGATCATTAGTGTATCCGCTTGAAACGATGCACCTTGCTTCCGGGTCAATTTCAAGAATCTTCTTGATCGCTTCTTTTCCCCCCATCCCCCCGGGAATTGTAATATCCATGATAACAACGTCAAAAGGCTTGCCGGCTTCCATCGATTGTTTGTACATCTCTATCGCCTGTTTCCCTTCCCGTATTGTTTCAACCAAATATCCACTTTTTTCAAGCATCCTTGTTGTAACATCGCAGATTATTTCTTCGTCATCCATCACAAGTATTCTGGGGGATTCTCCCGTGGTCGAATGTTCGGACTCAGGCTTCCTTGTTTTCGGCATTTGTTGTGACTCAGTAACAGGTAGGTATAAAGTAAAGGTTGTTCCCTTGCCAAATTCAGAAGTGACGCTTATGTGTCCTCCGTGCTTATTTATAATTGAATAAACCGTTGCCAGTCCCAACCCGCTTCCTTCCTGCTTGGTGCTGAAATAGGGATCGCATATTCTATCGATGTATTTTTCGTCTATGCCTATTCCTTCATCTCGCAGTATAACCTTGACATACTTTCCCTGACTGAAATTTGGCATTTCGTTCTCTGAAATATCCACATTATCCAATGTAACATACAAATGCCCTCCGTCCGGCATTGCCTGATTGGCGTTTATCACGATGTTGGAAAATACTTGCTGCATCTGGCCCCTGTCCACTTCAGCCATCCATAGATTTTCCACCCATTCAAAAACCGGCATCACATTGCTGCCTGAAAGGTCAAAACGCACTATTTCCTCCACAAGCTCTCCAATGCTGACGCTTTCCTTAACCGGCAGCCCCCCCTTCGCAAAAGTCAGTAACTGTTTGGTAAGACCAGTTGCCCTGTTCAAAGAGGTTTCTGCTTCTTCAAGAAAATTAAATGCCGGATGATCTTTGGAAAGCTCCTCCCTGGCAATTGAAATATTACCATACAATCCCATCAGAATATTGTTGAAATCATGCGCAATACCGCCTGCCAGTATGCCGATACTTTCCAGTTTTTCCCTTTTTTGCAGTTCCTCCGCCGCCCACTTACGCTCGGTAATGTCCTTCACGTTTTCAACTACACCTACTACGAGCCCATTTTCGTCTTTAATCGGGTATGCGGAAAGTTCTATCCATCCCTTAGGTTCTTCCGCTGAGGGGTAAGGAACAATCTCCATGTGTTTTTTCCCATTTTCGATGGTCGGAAGAGAGGGGCACCACGGGCACGGATCTTCCCTTTGCTGGTATACTTGATAGCATTTCTTGCCCACTAGAGGCATTTGATCGGCATACAGATGCTTCATTTCCGAATTGACCCGGATTATATTCAGGTCCAAATCCAAAAGGCTGATCCCATCCGTGATCCCATCGAATACATCCCGGAGTATTCCTTCACTCTTTAACAGCTCCTCCTCCACCCGTTTGCGTTCGGTGATGTCCGTATGTGTTCCCACAAACCGTGTTGGAGTTCCGTCGTCAGCCCATTCTACAATAACACCCCGTCCCAATATCCACATCCAGTTACCGCTTTTCCGAGCAAAACGGAATTCAACAATAAATCGATCAACCTCACCCTTTATATGTTTTTCAGCAGTATCCATTACAGTTTTTATATCATCCGGGTGAATCCTTTTCTGAAATTCCTCTAAATTCTGAGGAAATTCATCAATTTCATATCCGGCGATTTTGTAATACCTTGCATCGAAATAAACTTCATTTGTTTTTAAGTTCCAGTCCCAGGTTCCATCGTTTGCAGCAATTATTATTTTAGATAGTCTGTCTTCGTTTTCACGCAGAGTCTTCCGCAAAGCGTATTCCTCAGTTATATCCCGGAACACCAATACGACACCCGTTATATTTCCCCCAGTATCCCTAATGGGGGAGCCTGAATCGGCAATTTGATATTCTACTCCTTCTTTGGATATAAGCATAGTATGGTTGGCAAGCCCAATTATTATCCCTTTCTTAATCACTTCGTTAACCGGGTTTTTTGTTGTTTCCCCTGTATCAGCCTGAACGATATTAAATACCTGCGTGAGCGGTTTATTTTCTGCTTCTTCAAACTTCCAGCCGGTAAGTTCTTCTGCAACGGGATTCATTCCTGTAATATAACCATCCTTGTTTGTGGCAATTACGGCATCCCCGATAGAATTGAGAATGGCATCTGCTCCTTCTTCTTTCCACCTCACAACCTTAGCGGTTTCGCGGTGCTTAATCTCAATAAATCCCTTCTCGGCAAATATAACAGTCATTTCACGCAAAAATCCCAGCGCTTCCTTAAATTCCTCTTCCGTCACAACCGGAACCATGGCAAGCGCTTCAAGATAGGAATTCATATCATAACCGTATGTTTCAGCTTGTTTTTTGAAGCGTTCAATATCGGGTTCTGAGAAAAGTATCTGCCCAGTGAACAGGATCGCTATCTGCGTTTCTTTTATGACAATGGGAGTTGCTCCGTCCACAAGCCCATTTTCACAATGGTGTATCTTTACCGTGTTCCGTCCTTTTAAGCCGGCGGCAAGCTCCAGATTATCCCGTTTGCAACACTCTTCTGAATCCTCGACAACACGGTGAAACTTTGTGCAGATATCCCTCCAGCCAGCAGCGACAAGCAACTCCTGATCTGGAAAAGAAACAAGACTCACGGTAAATCCTGTAGCCTGGAAAAATCGCTCAAGCACCCCTTGTAAACGATCAACATCTACAAGATCCTTAAATGAATATTTCCCATCAACTAAGTACTTAGATTGAATTTTCATGGTGCAATCCTTCCCCTTCCAAAACTTAGGAATTGCCATGCGTGAGATTTGATTTTTCCACCATTAACCCTCAGCATTTACATCGGCGATCATTTTATCTATCTCTACCAGCAGGGTGGTCAAATAATCTCCTCTTAACATCCTCCGTTTCTTTCCGTTAGTGAAAAGCACTGCTCCCCCGGGTGTTCCAGCAATGCCAATATCAGCCTCTTTCGCCTCGCCGGGCCCGTTAACCTCACACCCCATTACGGCTATTTTTATTCCCCCGCGTCTTGAAAGAATTTCCCTTTCCAAGGCGCCGGCTATCTCCAATACGTCCAAGTGGGATCTCCCACATGTGGGGCAGGATATTATCTTCGGGATGTCATCCCTTACACCGAGAGAAGAGAGAAGAGCTGTGGCAACAATTATTTCATTTACCGGATCGCCTGAGAGAGAAACTCTCATGGTATCTCCTATCCCTTCAACCAGGAGAAGAGTCAAAGAAAAAACGGACCTTGCCGCGCCACTAAGTACCGGCCCTGCTTCTGTTACTCCTATGTGAATAGGATAATCGTTGTCAGCGGCAAAAAGTCTGTTTGCTTCAACATTAATCATAGGGTCCGAAGATTTTATGCTGAAAACCAAATTGGTAAACCTGATACTTTCCATCATTTCAAGAGCCCCGGCGGCACTTTCAAACAAAGCTCTCGCGGGATCAGTGTTGTAAAGAGAGATTAGGTTTTTCTCCAGACTCCCGGAATTAACACCCACCCTGATGGGTATTCCAACATCATTTGCGGCGGCGGTTACCTCTCTGACTTTGTTTTTACCTCCAATATTACCGGGATTTATTCTTAATCCAGCCACCCCTTTTCGAGCCGATTGCACGGCAAGCCTGGAATCAAAATGAATATCCGCGATTACAGGCATGGCGCTCTGTTTACAGATATCTCCTAGAGCCTCAATGTCGCTTTGATCCTTAACCGCGACCCGTACTATCTCGCATCCCGCCGAAGCAAGCTCATTAAATTCTTTTAATACAGCGTCTTTTTCACAAGCCGCACGGGTACTCATTGATTGAATAGAGACCGGATAACCTCCTCCAACAGGGACATTTCCGTAATATACTTTCCTTGTTATCCTTTTTTTCTGAATGATCTTGTTACTGTATTTTCCCCCGGGCTTTGCCCTTTTCTTCAATTTCCATCCCTTTCTTCCAACCTGGGCCCCGCGACCCTGGCATTTCCAACTCTTCTTGTATATCTCTCACTGTCAAGATACTCCAAAAGCGGCACCGCGAATTTTCGTGAAAACCCAAACATATTCTTGAGTTCTCCTATAGTCAATTCGCTTCCTCCCGCCAGAAAATCTTTTACACCTTTCAGAATTTTATCCATGTATTCGGTATGCATATATCCCGTTTTTTTAATTTTTACAACAACTTTCCTCTCACGCAGAATATGTAAATATCCATCCAGGGTTTTTTGACCATACTCTTCGACAAGATCTTTTAGCAATGAAAATTCAAACCCTTTTTCTAAAATTATTTTTTCAACTTTCCGGAGCACGTTTTGTTCCTCTTTTGACAAGGCTCTATTAGCGCTGCCCGATCTCACCAACCCCCCTTTAAAGAAAAGCCTTCCCTCTGTTTCACCTTTCTTCATAAGAAAATCAAACAGGGAGTTTCCTTCTAATCCAATTTTAACTCTGAGCTCTTCCTTGTCCATTCCCCACATTAAACTGTTCCTTTTGCCAAATTGCTCAAGAGCGCTCATAATTTCATTTTCCTTTGTCTCGGCATTAGCCGAACTGACAAGCACCCTTCCAATTCTCCGTATGTCACCAGATCTTTCGAGCTTCCCAACAAGCCTCACAACACCTTCCGCAGTGAATCCAAACCTTTCGATACTGTTCAGCAAAATCCCCTTTTCCCCCGCTCTATCAATCAGCATTTTTACTATTTCTTTTTCGCTTCCCTCTTTTAGAACATTCAATTCTTTTATGACCTTCTCGTTAGAACCCCTTACTTTAGCTGGCAAAGGATCAAGGATTATTCCTCCCCCCACCACACGCATCGGGGAATATGTTCTTAATACAAACCGGTCCCCAGCCATAGCGACCGTGGGTTTTTCAAGCCTCAGTTGAATAAAACCGGCAAGCCCTTTATCTAACTTGTTATTGTCAAGCAAAACAGCTCTGCACATTATCTCCCTGGCAGCGTGATGGAATCTCAATCGCTGCCTGTTTTTTATCGCCGAACCCGGTATCATGCTGACCTCCACTGACGTATTCAGCATACTCGTTACTTTAAGCTTGCCGGGTGTTAAGAGCTGATCTCCTATTGAAACATCATTCTGTTTAACACCATGGAGCGCGAGTGCTATCCTCATGCCGATACTGGTTTCTTCAAGCGATGTATCAAAAGTCTGAATTTCCCGTACCCTCACTTTTCTGCCTAGCGGCTCAAGAACAAGTTCATCTCCGGGATATGTTTTCCCACTCCAGGTAGTACCGGTTACAATAGTTCCAATGCCTGTTTTTGAAAAAACCCTGTCCACAGGAATCCTGAAAAAACCGTTATCTTTCTTTTCAGTAATTTGTTTACATTTATCAGCGAGTATACGTTTTAATTCATCTAGCCCCTCGCCCGAGACAGTTGAGGTATGAACAAAGGGCGAATTTTCAAGGGGTGTATTCTTTAAAAGATCTTTGGCCTCACTTTCAACTATCCGGGCAAGTTCCGAGTCTGCCAAATCCATCTTGGTGATAACAATAATCCCGGCATTAACACCCAGCATCCTCACTATCTCAAAATGCTCTCTGGTCTGTGGCATTACCCCCTCATCTGCCGCAATAACAAAAATAACAAGATCCACTCCCACTACACCTGAAACCATATTCTTTATAAACTTTTCATGTCCCGGAACATCTATTATCCCCGCTCTTATCCCAACGCCAAGATCAATCGGCGCGAATCCGAGTACAATTGAGATACCTCTTGATTTCTCTTCCGAAAGGCGGTCTGTATCTTTCCCCGTCAGGGCCTTGACTATTTCTGTCTTTCCATGATCTACATGCCCCGCCGTTCCAATTATTACATTCTTCAATTTGTAATCCTTCTATTCGTACCGCTAACCGCTAATCCTCGTTATATCCGCTCCCAGAGCTACAAGTTTCTCCTCGATTCTCTCATACCCCCTGTCGATATGATATATCCTCAGCACCTTTGTTTCCCCATGGGCCGCTAATCCTGCAAGAATTAGGGCGGAACTTGCCCTGATATCCGTAGCCATTACAGGCGCTCCCTCAAATCTTTCGACTCCGTTAACAATCGCGACGCTACCGTCAATATTTATATCAGCTCCAAGTCTTCCGAGCTCAGCTACATGGGTAAACCTGTCCGGGTAAACATGTTCAATTATCGAACTTGCACCGTCAGCAAGGCAAAGAACCGACATCATCTGCGCCTGCATATCCGTTGGAAACGCGGGATAATACCCCGTTTCCACTTCAGCATGTCTGATTTTTGCCGGGGCTTCAACTGTCAGCCCATTTTTAAAAAGTTTAATGTTCGCTCCACACTCGGAGAGTTTATTAATAATCGAGTGCATGTGATCCGGTTCACATTCTCTGATCTCTATCTTCCCTCCCGTAATAACCGCTGCCGCTGCGAATGTGCCCGCTTCGATCCTGTCGGGAATCACCCTGAAATTAAAAGGCTCTATTTCCCTAACGCCTTCTATTTGTATTCTTGAGCTTTCTTCTCCATCAATTTTTGCTCCTGATTGCTTTAGGGCCTCTGCCAGATTGACAATTTCCGGTTCACGCGCAGCGTTTTCTATAATGGTTATACCCCGCGCCAAGACTGCCGCCATTAAAATATTCACAGTCGCCCCTACACTGGGAACAGAAAGAATAATTTCAGCCCCATGAAGCTCTTTCGCTGAAGCTTCAATATAGCCATGATCAATCTCAATTTTAGCACCTAGCGCCATAAGACCTTTAAGATGCAGATCAATAGGCCTGGGTCCCCACGCGCAACCCCCGGGCAGAGAAACACGAGCGTGGCCATACTTCGCAATCAATGGAGCCAGCACATAAATGGAAGCTCTCATCGTTCTGACTAAATTATACGGGGCTTCTTCCGATTCAATTTTAGAAGCATCCAAAAAAAGCCTCGAATTGTTAAATTCAACATCAACCCCTAAGCCTCTAAGAAGTTCCGACATGGTTTCCGTATCTTTAAGATCCGGAACATTTTCCAGAACACACTTGCCCCCAGTTAAGATCGCAGCAGCCATAAGAGGTAACATGGCATTCTTGGCTCCGCTAATATTTACGCTACCTTCCAGTTTACTCGGACCTCTTATAATAAAACTGTCCATATTTTTCCCCTTTATCAGTCCGGTCTAAATGCCGTTACTATACGTTTAAAATCATTATAATCCTTGCTCGTTTCTACCCGTTTATAACCGGCTTTCCCGAATATACTCTCTACATAGGAAGCTAAGTTGTCCCCTGTTTCAACAGCCAACATCCCTCCCGGATTTAAAAAATAAAGCCCAGCGTTAACTAATAACGGATAGAAATCCTTACCCTCCTTCCCGCCGTCAAGCGCGGTTCTGTTTTCATAACAAGAAACTTCTTTTTGAAGGGTGTCAATTTCATCAGTTGGTATATATGGAGGGTTGGAAATTAGAAGATCAAATCTCTGGTTATTAACTACAACGTCGAATGTTGACGCAACAAAGGATTGTATCCGGTCGGAAACCCCCAAAGAATCAAAATTCTCTCTGGCTAGTTCAACTGCCTTCCGGGAAATATCAAAACCAACCCCTCGCCAATTCTTATGCCGCATAGCAAGAGTAGCGGATATAACCCCTGTTCCAAGTCCAAACTCCAAAAAACGAACAGACGATTTCTCCCCTAACAATGCATCTACCCGTTCAATCAAAATTTCTGTTTCCGGTCTTGGAATAAATACTCCTTCCCGAACCCGAAACATAATAGAGAAGAATTCCGTTTCCCCAAGAATGTACTGCAACGGATAATGTTGAGATCTCTTTAATAAATCCTCACGGTAGACAGCCATTTCCCCATCACCCAGAATGGAATCAAAATCAAGATAAAGATCCATTCTTGTACAATTTCTGGCTTTCGCGAGAAGATACTCGGCATTTAAGCGAGGAGATTCAATATCATACCTTGCAAGGTATTCTTCTGAGAGCTTAACCGCGTCTAGCACCTTCGGCGGCTTACTATTTTTTCGCCGCCCTGTTTTCAATTATTTTCCTTTCCCTTATTACTCTGAAGTCTTTTCCCGCGTTTTTTCTATCTCTTCACTTAATTGTTTTTCTCTCTCCGATAATACTAAAGCTTCTATTATTTCATCAAGTTCTCCATCCATCACGCCTTTGAGATTATGTGTGGTAAACTTAATTCTGTGATCGCTTACTCTCCCCTGAGGATAATTATAAGTTCTTATTTTCGCACTTCTGTCGCCGGAGCCAACCATGCTTTTTCTCTTTTTTGCCCTCTTTTCGTCCCGTTCCCTTTTCGCGGCTTCAAAAAGTCTGGACCTAAGAACCTTTAGAGCCTGGTCTCTATTTTTATGCTGTGATTTTTCATCCTGGCAACTCACAACCAACCCCGATGGAAGATGTGTAATCCTTACAGCGGAATCCGTCATATTTACACTTTGCCCCCCCGGACCACTAGCTCTGAAAACATCAATCTTTAAATCTTTCTGATCAATCTTTATATCTATATCCTTTGCTTCCGGCAACACTGCGACAGTAACCGCTGAAGTGTGTATCCTTCCCCCTGATTCTGTTTCAGGGACTCGCTGCACCCTATGTACACCTCTTTCAAACTTCAACTTCCCAAATGCTTCTTTTCCGCTAATCATGAAAATTATTTCCTTGAAACCACCCGCTTCTGAGGGATGACTGCCTATAATATCTAATTTCCATTTGTGTTTCTCGGCAAACAAACGGTACATTCTGGCAAGATCCCCTGCAAAGATAGCCGCTTCATTTCCACCCGTTCCAGCTCTTATTTCAAAAATTGTGTTTCTTGAATCATCAGGATCTTTTGGAATCAAGAGCAAATTGATTTCCTTTTCAAGGCTTTCAATATCCTCGTTTATTTCAGCCATCTCTTTTTTCGCAAACTCAACAAGCTCTTTGTCATCTGAATTATTAACTACATCTTCATCTTCTTCTATTGTTTTTTTAAATTCAAAATATTTTTTTATCCGAATAACAGATTGTTCTAATTCGCTTCTTTCTACAGCAAAATCACGATAACGTGATTGGTCCCTTATTATCTCCGGAGCTGACATCTGCGTCGTTAGCTGGTCGAAACGCTCGACAATAGTTTTATATCTTTTTTTATTATCCACTTGCAAAGCCTCCATAAAACTCTGTCGAACAAATAAAACCAGCTTATCTTTAACAGACTAACAAATTACTAATCACTGTAAAGAATTTTGCTTCAGTATTCCAGAAAAATATGAAACAACAGTCTCATTTATACAAAATGCCTTTTTTCTGAAATAATTAGTTCACGCACTGTAGTAAAGAGCAGATACACCAATCCCCCAACACAACAGATTATCTGCAGGGAACTATTAATTTGGAAGGGGATTATAATTACTTCTCTTTTTTGTCCGCCTGGGTTTTCCTGTAATCACCATATTTGCGGTTGAATCTTTCCACGCGTCCAGCTGTATCAACAAGTTTCTGTTTCCCTGTAAAAAAGGGGTGACACGCCGAACAAATTTCCACGTGAATATTTTCCTTTGTAGAACGGGTTTCAATCACATTGCCGCAAACACAGGTAATTGTCGTTTTCTTATAATCAGGATGTATACCTTTTTTCATTTTTCACTCCAAAGATTTTGTTACAAATTCCTATTGCCAACACAGTTAATCTAATGAGATTTTGTTCAAGATACAAACAAAATATGCATTTTTCTTCTTTTCTCCTCACATTTTACGCGTGCAGACAGCGCCTGCCTGCTGACGACCGCATCTGACAAACTTAACCGAAGCTCAATCGTCAATAGATTATGAAAGCTTCTATGTATTCATAGATTTAAGAAATGCAGCATTGGTTTTGGTTTTCTTCATTTTCTCAACAAGAAATTCCATAGCCTCAACACAACTTTTGTCACTCAGAAACTTCCTCAATATATAAACCTTGCTTATTACTTTCTCAGAAAGAAGCAATTCTTCTTTCCTGGTTCCTGAACGGAAAATATCAATAGCGGGCCAAACTCTCTTGTCAGCCAGCCTTCTGTCAAGCTGTATCTCGAGGTTTCCGGTACCTTTGAATTCTTCAAAAATGACTTCGTCCATCCTACTTCCGGTTTCGATAAGCGCTGTGGCAATAATCGTCAAACTACCCTGTTCTTCTGTATTTCTTGCCGCTCCAAAGAAACGCTTTGGCCTCTGAAGCGCATTGGAGTCAACTCCACCGGACAATATCTTTCCCGAGTGAGGAACAACGGTATTATGAGCTCTCGCCAGCCGGGTAATACTATCGAGTAAAATCACAACATCTCTGCCGTGCTCAACTAGGCACTTGGCTTTCTGAATAACCATATCAGCGACATGAACATGCCTATCCGCGGGCTCATCAAAGGTTGAACTAACAACCTCACCTTCAACAGAACGTTTCATGTCGGTTACTTCTTCAGGCCGTTCATCTATTAAAAGAACAATTAAAGTTACTTCGGGGTGATTTGTCGTTATCGCGTGCGCGATTTTTTGCAGGAGTATTGTTTTTCCTGTTCTCGGCGGCGCGACGATCAGCGCGCGCTGTCCCTTCCCGATAGGAGTAAGAAGGTTCATCAGACGAGCCGACAAATCCTTTGGATCATATTCAAGATCAATCATTTCTTCGGGATAAAGGGGCGTTAAATTATCGAAAAGCGTTTTTCTCTTGTTTTGCTTAGGATCCTCTCCATTTATAGCTTCCACTCTCAATAGAGCAAAATATCTCTCTGAATCTTTTGGCGGTCTGACTTGTCCATAAACAGTGTCGCCGGTACGAAGTGAAAACTTTTTTATCTGTGATGGCGAAACATATATGTCATCGGGACCTGGGAGGTAATTATATGAAGGAGATCTTAAAAACCCATATCTTTCAGGCAGTATTTGAAGTACGCCTTCATTAAAAATATGCCCGTTTTGTTTTGCCTGAGCAGCAAGGATTTTGAAGATTATTTCCTGCCTACGAAGACTGCTGGCTTCATTTATTTCCAGGTCCTCCGCAATTTTCATTAATTCTTCAATTTTCTTGCTCTTAAGTTCTACTATATCCATCAGTTCTAGCCCCTTTTGCCTTAATTCTGTTTTTTGGCCATTTCACTTGAGTAGGGAAATTATTTCTTCCCATTGAGCGACAATTAACTATTCCTTGTGCAAAGCAAATTTCAAGAGAACCGCTGCAAGCCAGATAGCTTGAATCCAAAAAGCATTTATCAACTAACTGTCACATGGAATCTCATTTTAATTCGGCAGATAATACTACTACTTTAACCCTTTTTCATTCAGATGACTCAGTCATTTCCACTATTATCTGAAGGAGAATCAAGAACGGCAATGAAACGACATTCCAGACTATGCTAATGTTACCCTAATACACTCCCGATGTCAAGCAAAATTCATGTCAATAAACTTCAGGAACTATTTTTTCCCATTTCTATATAATCCCGCTTCACACATGCCATCACAATAACAATACCTTCTGAACTGGTTTTATCCATTAAGCGCTTGAACAGGAAAAACACACAACAATTCTACTACTTCTTTTGTTGGAAATCCAAAAACTTTTTGAAAGCCTCTTCCGCCTTTATTTTAAACCCCTTTTCCTTGTATGCAAGGCTGAGAATCTGCCAACCTCTTGGATCTTCCGGGGCTACCTTTTCCGTGTATTCTAAACCGAACATTATAGCCTGATCTAACAATTTCGCCTGATAGTAGGTTACAAGAAGACTGTAAGCTGTCATTTCATCCTTCGGCTCGAGAAAATGAGCCTTCTCATAAGCCACAATTGCCTTGTGATACTTATTCTGTTGTCGATAAACAACCCCGAGGCTATAATAAATAGCAAAATTATCCTCGCCGCTCAGTTCGTATCCCTTTACGGCAATCTCATAAAACCTCGCCGCATTTGCCCATTCTCCTTTTAGCTGAAAATCATCTCCTGTATTCTCAATACTTTTAACCTGCGTTGGGTCATCTTCAATGAGAGCTTCAAAACTCTCGACAGCTTGGTCAATTTTACCCTGAAAAGCCGATACTCTTCCAATGATGGAAAGCGCGTTTATATAATCCTCATTTTCTTTGTCCAAGCGTAGCCTCAACGAATCAACAGCTTCAAAACTCTTTTCGTAATAAGTAGAATCCTCACTCGCAAGAGTGAAAGAAATCCTCACAAGCCTCAACCAACTCTTTAGCTTCCGCGGATCAGCTTTGGTAGCCTTATCAAATTCCTCAACAGATCCTTTCATATTGCCTAGCTGATGCTCATTTAGCCCATTATTATAATGCCTTGCCCAATTCGATTGTATATTCTTTCCCACCAGTTCTGCTCTGTTCGGATCAAGCTGCGCTGATCTAATAAAATTTTCATAAGCCAATTTCATGCTGTCCTTTTTGCTATAAGAATACCCCAACTGATAATAAGCCTCCGCATCCATGGGATTCTTTTCAATACCGAGTTTGGCGTACTTAATCGCCTCGTCGAAACTCCCGTTCTGATTATGAAGCATGGCGCTTGTTGTCTCCACACTTTTACACCCGAAAATCCCGGCAACCACAAAAAGTACCGCAATAACGATAAACATATTTTTCCTCATCAAAACAAACCCTCCTTTAACTCCGGTTCAGCTAGTGGAATACTCATACACAACAAACAATCACCGCCACCATTCCTTTGGTGCTTTTTTACAAAATTACGCTTCAACAAATCATTTCAATTTTAAATTAAAATCCTAAACCTCTCGGTTACCGTTAACTTAGCAAGCCAACTTTCCGGTGTCAAGTACCAATCAGCACTTCTATCATCAGCTTGAAAAAGCGGTTAGCTACCCATTTACTAGAAAGTTGCCGGGTCAATATCCCATCTAATCTCTGTCTTTTTGAAATTTGACACACCCTCCCCGGCCACATCAACTAATGCTTTCTTAGATTCCGTATCGAATATACCCTTAGCCAGAATCTGGAACCTGTATTTGCCCTTCAGTTTTCCAATCCGCGCAGGCGCGGGGCCAAGAAAAGAAAAATTCTCGTTCAACTTCATCCCCTCAAACATTTCATAAACCCTATTGGCCGCATTGTTCGCGTTACTCTCCAAATCTGAAATAACAGTAAACAAAATCAACCCTGTTTCAGGAGGGTAATTGAGTTCACTTCTCAGCCCCAGCTCAGTTTCGGCAAAACCGTCAAAATCATGATTTATGAGATATTTGAAAATATAGTGATCCGGAACATAAGTCTGTATTACCACTTTTCCTCCCTTCTCTCCCCTTCCCGCCCTTCCGCGGCTTGTGAAATCAACTGGAATGTCCTTTCAGTGGCCATAAAATCAGGAAAGCTGAGCCCTGAGTCGGCGGAAAGAATTCCCACAGTGGTAACATTAGGATAATGATGCCCCTTAGCAACCATCTGCGTTCCCAACAATACATCAGCATCCCCTCTGGCGAATCTTTCTAGAATTTCGCCATGGCCGTTACGCCCCGAGGTTGTATCAAAATCCATTCTGGCAATCCTGATCCCAGGCATAAGATTTGACAATTCCATTTCCACGCGCTGAGTACCCGCTCCGGCACGGGATATTTTATAAGAACCGCAAACCGGACATTTCTCAGGATAATCATGTCTATAACCACAATAATGGCATATCAACCCCGCGCCTCTAGTGTGA
>JAGHBT010000040.1 GCA_021160845.1 bacterium
GTGGGAGCCTTGTTCCAATAATGGCTCTTTCCCATATGCAGAGAAGTGGCCACAGGGTTATTGCCCTTCTCGGGGGTGGTACCGCAATGATAGGTGATCCTAGCGGTAAGACCCGGATGCGGCAGATTATTTCCACTGAGCGGATCGACGAGAATGGCGAAATGCTTAAGAAGCAGTTCGCGCGTTTTTTGGATCTTTCGAGTGATACGGCTCTCGTCCTGAACAACGCCGATTGGCTTAGGAATTTAAATTACCTAGAATTTCTAAGAGAGATCGGCCGGCATTTCAGTGTAAATAAAATGCTGGCCGCTGAAAGTTACAAGCAGCGGCTTGAGACAGGATTAAATTTTATTGAATTTAACTACATGTTGCTCCAATCGTATGATTTTTTGCACCTGTACAACAATTATGACTGTAAGATACAGATGGGTGGTAATGATCAATGGGGGAACATACTCGCCGGGACGGATCTGATAAGAAGAATAAACGGCGGAGACGCTGAAGCCTTGACATTTCCCCTTCTTACGACAGCCTCGGGTGCTAAAATGGGAAAGACTGAGAGAGGAGCTATCTGGCTCGATTCAGGAAAGACTTCTCCATATGACTATTATCAATACTGGATAAATACAGATGACAGGGATACTGAAAGGTTCCTAGCTCTTTTTACATTTCTCCCGATGGATGAAGTAAGGGAGCTTGGAGCGCTTAAAGGCGCTGATATAAGGAAGGCTAAGGAGAGACTTGCCTTTGAAACAACAAGGATATTACATGGCGAAGAAGAAGCAAGGAAAGCGAAAGGGTCTGCCAAAGCCTTATTCTCCGGCAAACCCGGCAGCGACGCCGGATCGGTTCCAACTTATAGGATTGAAAGAAGGATACTCGAAGAGGGTATTCCCGCCTTTATCCTTTTTGCGGATTCCGGAATGGTAAAATCCAGAGGCGAGGCAAGGCGCCTCGTAAAACAGGGAGGAGCCTATCTCAATGATCGCAGCATTGAAGTTTTTGACCGAAAAATTACACTCGGTGATATAGAAGGTGACGCTCTCTTTCTTCGCGCGGGCAAAAAAAAATACTTAAGAGTTATCATTGAAGAAGAAAAATAATATAATCTATAGTGTAAAACTTCGTTTGGGGTTTACCCATGTTGGTTGGAACTGATGATGCTCAATTGTAACTTAATCCCTGTTGTAAAAGGGGTGAAAGGCTGGTGCTTTTGTTATGGCAAAGAAATGGGATAAAGACTTTTTCGAGGAAAGAGATAGACTTAATGAAATAGTATTTTCAAATGAGCATCTTGGAATAAAGAGATTTTTCGCTCTTGATGAACAGGCTTATCATGGGGGAGCGCTTGATGAACAAACGAAGGAATTTATGGGGTTAGTTGCCTCTATGGTTTTAAGGTGTGATGATTGCATATCTTATCACTTGAAGAAAGTTTATGACACGGGGGCGACAAAAGAACAAATTTACGAAGCATTTAATGTCGCTCTTGTTGTCGGGGGGTCCATTGTGATTCCCCATTTGAGAGAAGCTGCAGAAAAGCTTGAATCACTCTTCTAGAAGATAGGGTTGTAATTTTATTCTATAGGTTTATAGTGTAAGTATAATTTTCAAGTTGTTATAAATTGACCGTTGAAATGATTGTTTTTACATTCGGGAGGAATGCCATGCGGAAAACGATATTACTGATATCTATTTTATTTCTTTTTTCCGGTATGCTTCAGGCCTCTGAAAAGGCGCTTCTTTTCAGATTTAAGGGTACCGGAGTAGATGAAGAACTGATAGATGCTGTGAATCAAATTTTCGGAAGCGATCTTTCACAGCAGGGAAAATATACAACTATCTCGGCAGTGAGTGTGGTAGGAAATGTGGAATGCAATTCTCTCCCATGCGCTGTTGACTACGCTGAGGAATCAGGGTTCCCCAAAGCTATTATCGGGAACCTGACAAGGCTTGGCAGAAAGCTTATTCTTAATGTTCAGCTAATTGATGTCGAAACAGAAGAGATTATGTTGGGGGTGGACGCTGTTTCGGAAACGGAAGAGGATCTGGACATTGTTTTAAAACGCCTCGCCAAGAGTATCACTTCCGGAAAAGGGATGGATAAGACAACCGAAGTTGGTTTGGTAACAGAATCAGAAGCAAGACCGGAAAGAAAAAGGAGTTCTTTTACAAGCAAGGGACTCAGGGCGGGGTTTATGTGGCCATCGGCTTATTCTTTTGGAAAGGAAACCGAGAGGCTGACCGTAATTGATTTTGTTGTTCAGCACGACATGAGGGATTATTTCCTCTCAGGCAGATCCGGGTTAAAATGGGGGGATAATAGTGCTTTTAATCTTACGATTCTTGAAACAAAGATTGGGAGATATCTAAGCCGTGGTGATTTTAGTCCATTCATAAGTGGCGGAATGGGAATTCAGTATAATAGGGCAAGGATAGAAATAGAAAATAAACCGGGTACCTACCGAGCGTCTGGTACCGGGCTTTCACTATCTGGTGGGGTTGGGCTTGCCGCGTTCAGAACATACGATTTTCAGTTTCAGATCGATGTTGACTATTTTATTGTTTTAACGAAGCTTGAAAGTGACGGTGCTTCCGGCGGGGAGTATCCTCAGGGGATAATCTTCACTTTTTGTATCAAACATTAGTTCTGCAATTTTAAAATACACAACTTATCCGATTGAATTTTGGAGATAGTATCCTTAAAATTCCGTTTCTGGAATATCATTTGCTGATTGTATTTAATACGGTGGTTGGCGGTGGTTGGATATAGTAGTTAGAACTATCGTAATGCTCTTTAATTATCATGTCTTCTGTGTCAACCCGGAGTAGATTGAATGTTAATAAAGAAAAAAAACAGATTATTGACGAAGATTGATCTGATTTTGCTCGCGGTTATTCTAATGTTGAGTACGGTATTCCCCGCTTGTGTTTGGGTAAACAATTGGAATGGGTCAATTCCATTTATAAGCTATACCGTAATAACGAAAGACAAGGCGTTAGATCTGGTTAATGTAGCCATGAGTGTTCGCGGCGCGGTGGTGAATAATGTCACTTTTAGGGCTGTGGAGTCAAATTCTGTAAGCCTCGATCCTTTAAATATGATAGCCCTGGCCGAGAGTGGTGAGAGACTCGAGATTGACACAAATGGCGGCAACTGGGTGATAAAAAACGGAAATAGGGATTTTTCTCTTTCCTATGATGTTGTAACTATGAAGGAGGACAAATATTCATCCAGGATAAGAAAAATGATCACAAGCATTACTGACAGAAGATTTCGCGCTCTTGGAAGAGACATTTTTCTTCTTCCGGTTTTAGAAGTTAAAGAAGGAATAATTGTTGATTTTGGATTCTTTCCGGAAGCTGAGATCTACTCGGTTTACAGGAGTGTGGGAAGAAGGGTGATTATACCGACGGCTGATGATCTGTCCATGTCTCTATGTGTGGGGGGAGATTACAGGTACATGTCAGATTCTATAGGTGGAACAGAGATACTGTTGGCGAGCGCAGGGGGCTGGTCTTTCAAAGAGAATGAAATATTTCAGTTGATAAAGGACATTGTTTCCTACGAAATAGGAATGTTTGGTTCTTCACCGCATAGCAGATATCTTTTTGTATGTGACCGGAACCCTATTTTCGGCAGCAAAGGGTTTGATTATTACGGAGCTCATTTTGGTGGAAATGTTTTGCTTTTATTTGATTCGCAAATGGACAGGAGTGATCTCTTTAATATACAGATGGCGGTTATTTCCCACGAATTCTTCCATAACTGGAACGGAGAGGCTCTTAGTCCCGCGTCGGATAATTTTCAATGGTTTACCGAGGGAGTGACTGTATATTATTCGTACAAAATCCTGCTTGATCTGGGTATAATTTCCAATAGGCAATATGAGTTTAAAAGGGACTCTATTCTGGAAAATTATCAGCAAAATCCCTATCTGGATAACACTCCCATTTCTTCTTCGGGAAATAGTGACATGAGTGACAAGGAATTGGTTAAGCTGATGTACGATGGGGGATTCCTGGCGGCCAGGGCTATTGACAAGTATCTTATTGATATCTCCGAAGGAAAGACTGAATTGATAGATGTAATACGGAGCATATATGAAAGTACTGAATATGGTTCAAAACTAGACGAAAGAACTTTTATAGTTGAAGTGAAAGAAATTACAGGAAATGATATCTCTGAATACCTGAGAAGGCTTGTTCATTCGCCCGCTCCGGATATTATCCTGGGTGTGGAGGGAAAAATGGAGAGTAGGCCTTTAACCCCCTCTTGAGTTCTTAGAAAATACTCGAGATCTTGAAACAGTCAATATTTTTCACCTATTAACTACTTGAAATTTTGATTATATTTTACTAAAGTTGCAGGAGCATAAAAAACAACCTGGTTAAAGAACCCTGTTTTGTCCTATTTCTGTTTATGGAAGAATAAATTATGGCGAAATTGCTTGGCTCTCTGTTGATGTTTGTTATCCTTTGTGTGTCGGATTGGGCTTATTCTCAGACACAAATGTTTACAGTGGAGATTGATAGTGAAAAACAGATTGAAACAGGTGGATGGATTAAAGCCGGCAGGACATCCTTTATTTCCCCAGATCAGGCTTTTCCCCTTTATCAAGCAGGAAGATTTTCTTCCTTTATTCCTTCCAACGAAATAAGAACCATGATAACCCTTTACGATACTCTTTGGATCGGAACCGAAGGAGGGCTCTTTGCCTGGGACAGTGTGAATGACTCTCTTTTTGCTATCGAAACTTTTCCCTTTTCATCAATCAGAGCGATAGCTGTGGATGATTACGACAGACTATGGGTTGGATGTGATGAAGGGCTTGGTATGAGGGATGATTCCTGGAATTATTTTACTGCATCCAGTCACCCATTCTTAGAAAGGATAAGAGATCTGACAATTGGAAGCAAGAAGGTATGGATAGCTACTTATGGAAAAGGATGCGGTTATATTTCCGGAGATTCATTAACTGTGATTACTGAAGAAGATTCCCTTATGGATAACAGGGTGTTAACTATTGTAGAGGAAACACCCTCTAAAATATGGTTCGGTACAGCAAGCGGGGTTTGTTATGCGGATAGTTTTAAATGGGAATCGATGAGGTACGGCAATGGTATACCGATTGGCTCGATAAACGATCTTATCTTTGATGAAGGGAAAAATCTTTTTATAGCTGTTTGCCGACAGGGGGTTTCCAGGTATAAATTCGGGAATGTAACAAATTACGCGAGTAGGGACGGGTTGCCCGGATGGGATATTCATTCTTTTAGTCTCGATCTTACCGGGAAATTAATTGCGGGTGGTAATAAGGGATTAAGTTCCTATGACAGTTTCGGGTGGACTCCGTTCAGGGTTTCCGGCATTCCACTTCAGGGGTATAATTTTCTTTCGATTCACCATGATCAGTCCGGTAAATGCTTTCTAGGAACGGATGAAGGGACAATTGTTATTATTGAGAGAGGCAACGCTAAAAAACTGGAACTCCCGCAGGTTTTCCCCGCTTTGCGAATACCTGTTATATACGGATTTGAAAATCAGCTTTATTTTGGTACAAGCGATGGGGTGTTCATGCTGGAAGATCGCCTAATCAGGATAGCTTTGCCGGGAAGTTGGTATTCAGGAGAGACCACCGATATTGTTGTGATAGGAGATAATCGGCTTTGGGTTGCGACTCGATTCGGAATCCTGCGTTCTATAAATGGTTCATGGGAAATTTTTGACAAACGGAGCGGGCTTCCAACGGAATATTTTACTTCTATCGCGGTTGACCAAAAACAGGATGTATGGTTTGGAACTTTCGATAGCGGGATTCTCCATTTTTCCGATGGTAAATGGTATCATTATACTACGGAAAACGGACTTCCCGGTAACCGTATAAAAGATATTATGTTTGATGGACTGGGAAAACTGTGGGCAATTACTATTTCGGGTAAAACAGCGTGTTATTCGGACGGTAATTGGAAACTGTTTGATCCCAATGGGGATAATGGTGTTTATTCCCAGCGTGCGAATAAGGAAAAGAATATATCTTTTGTTAATGACCCGGATGTTTATTTTCTTTCCGATCCTAGGGATAAGTTGAACTCTTCCGGTGGTGGTTGTCTTGGTAGGGATAATTCCGGTAATGTAATGATTGCCGGAAGAGACGGTATTTATCTTAATTCATCGGGGAAATGGTTCAGAATTGATTTTCCTAAAACAGGGGTTGAGATGTATCCAACCGCTTTGATTGAAACAAAAGGATCGGATTACTGGTTGGGAACGAAAAACAACGGGCTCTTCGTTTTTAACCGGGGGGAATGGAAGCATTTGGAAGCTTCGTCGGGTTTTCCGGGAAAAAGTGTTCTATCTCTGCATGAAGATTTGACTGGCAGGATTTGGATCGGTACCGCTTCAAACGGTATTTACAGATTTGCTTATTCGACGGAAGCAAAGAATTAGACGCTGAAACCCGCTCCTTATGGCAATGTTGTGAGTTTAATGACACGTAACGACATATCACAGTAATTGATTGGGAAAGGGGGCATTTCTTAATGTCATCGTGCATTTCCGGAAAATAGAGGCTCTTCCCTGATGTTGACATTTGTGAATCTTATTGATATATTAAATTAACAATATTACGAAGGGGATTTATTATAGAAAATACGCTATTGTTTTCTTTTTGAGTTAACAAAACAGTAATTGACTTTATAAAAAGAAAATGTGTAGTGTGTTTGTGTATTTATACTAACAAAACTGCTTAATAATTATTTAGAATTTGTTATTTGTCTATAGTCAGTGTTTAGTATGGAGAGGGAATGGAGTTATATTTAAAAATTCTGTTTTCATCATTATTTTCTCTCATACTGTATATTTATGTAGGGTATCCGCTTGTTCTTTTTATTGTGGGTTTTTTCAAAAGAGAATCAAAAATCAAAAATGAATACGATCTTCCTTCGGTTGCCCTGGTTATATCGGTTCATAATGAAAGTAGGATTATAAGGGAGAAAATTGAAAATAGTCTCCAGCTTGACTATCCTCAGGACAAGCTGCGAATAGTTATAGCCAGTGATGGTTCTGATGATGGTACCCCAGATATTGTTAGGGAATATGCGGACAGTAATGTAATTCTTAAAGTCTTTGAAAAGAGGAGCGGTAAAAGCGCTACTCTTAATAGAGCTGTAGTAGGCCTCGAGGATGATATCGTTGTATTTTCAGATGCCAATGCATTTTACAGAAAAGATGCTATTGAAAAACTCGTACGTAATTTTAAAGACCCCAATACCGGGTGTGTTGTAGGTAATTTAACTTACATTGATAGCGAGTCGAATGTCGGTAAGGGTGAGAGTCTCTATTGGAGGTATGAATCATTTCTTAACCGGCTTGAAAGCCGCGTAGAATCAGTTCTCGTTGGAACAGGGACTATCTTCGCGATAAGAAGAAGACTCTATCGTCCTGTATGTGTTGATATTGCAAACGATTTCCAGATACCGGCGGACGTTGCTTCTCAGGGGTTCGGAGTAGTGTATGAAAAGGAAGCGGTTGCCACAGAAAAGGTGAGTACTTTCTTTAAGGAAGAATTTAAGATAAAGTACCGTATAATAATTCGTGGCTTAACGGGATTCAAGTATCTTAGGAAGAATTTATCTGGCGGGTTTCGTGTTTTTCAGTTCATTTCAAGAAAGTTGCTCAGATGGTGGATTGGCCCGATGCTTCCCGTAATATTTGCTGTAAATTTACTTTTGGTTAATGAGCCTTTGTTTTTAGGCTTTTTTATGCTTCAAACTTTTTTCTATCTTCTAGCATCGATGGGATTTGTTATGGGAGTGGAAGGAAAACAGAGCAAAATATTTTATATCCCCTTATATTTTGTTATGGTAAATGCAGCCGCGCTTTTAGCTATTATAACATATATATCAGGGAAGAGATTCTCAGTTTGGGA
>JAGHBT010000034.1 GCA_021160845.1 bacterium
CCATAGTGAATGAAAAGTTTAACCTCTTTCGTATCAACAGCTACCGGAGTATTAATCCGATCAAATTTTATTGTTTTTTCTAATACTCTTACCAGCAAAGGATCATTCGGCTTTTCGGGGTCAAAATCGAGAAGCCTGTGATACTCATCGTCCTCAACTTGAGGAACCCCAATTTCATTCCACACCATTGGCCTTCCCTTACTATCAGTAATAACAAATGGAAGATCTATCGCCTCACGAATCCCACGAATAAAATCCTGATTGTTTGAATCCTCTACTTTGCTCAGAGCAAGACCAGTGAACCGGGAAAAGAGCATGGTTGTATTTTCGGCCTGGCGCTGCATTCGCATAATCAAACTATTGTTATAAAAAAGAAGGGACGTAACCAGGATTATACTTCCCACGATAAAATATATTTTGATTAAAAAAGGAAGATTTCTTGAAATATTTGTCTTCACACTACCCCCCTAGGTATTCCCTACCACCCATGTATTTTACGAGAGCATCGGGGACACGCACCTTACCAGTCGGAGTTTGGTAAAGTTCAAATATTGTAGCAATTATCCTGGGAAGAGCCAGACCTGAACCATTTAGAGTGTGTACAAATTGCGATTTTCCCCCCTCTTCTTTACGAAACTTGATTCTGGCACGGCGGGCCTGGAAATCCTCGAAATCACTGCATGAAGAAACCTCTAGCCATTTTCCCAAAGCGGGAGCGTAAGTTTCTATATCATAACACTTTGACGCAGCAAAGCTAAGTTCTCCCGTACACAGTTCAATTACCCGGTATGGGATGTCCAGAACTTCAAGAACCTCACAGGCATCCTTTAGTAATGACTCAAGCTCCTCATACGACACTTCAGGAAGGGTAGCCTTTACCATTTCTACTTTATCAAATTGATGAACACGAATTAGCCCTCTTGTATATTTACCGTAGCTTCCAGCCTCTCGCCTGAAACACGGGCTGTACGCCGTCATTTTAACGGGAAGTTGATCAACCGGCAACACACTTTCCCTGAGCAAATTCGTAATGGGTACCTCAGCCGTTGGAATACAGTAAAGATCGTCCATTTCACAGTGATACATATCCTCAGCCATCTTTGGAAGCTGGCCTGTTCCGATCATTGAATCCCTGTTGACCAAATAGGGAACCGAAACTTCTTCATATCCCTGAACGCGGTGAATATCAAGCATAAAATTCACAAGAGCCCTCGAAAGCAAAGCTCCATCGCCTCTAAAAACTACAAAACCGCTTCCGCTGATAGCGGAGCCGGCTTCGAGATCAAACAATCCCAATTTTTCTCCAATTTCCCAGTGCGGTAGAAGCTCCATATCATTT
Organism: bacterium; assembly: GCA_021160845.1. Lineage (GTDB taxonomy): Bacteria > Krumholzibacteriota > Krumholzibacteriia > Krumholzibacteriales > WJIX01 > JAGHBT01. The sequence continues at coordinate 1,340 of JAGHBT010000034.1, forward strand.
CTAAAAGGATCTCCCCAACTTCTAATTAACCTATTATCCCTTTCATCCTTTCCAATGGGTACGGATTCGTGCGGTAAATTGGGAATAGCCATTTCCAACTCGTTCAATTTTCCCGAAATTATTTTTATTTCACCATCAATTTTTTTAATGCTGCCAGATGTCACTTTCATTTTTTCTATAAGTTTCGCGGCATCCTTCTTATCCTTTTTCAGTTGAGAAATTTCCTTTGAAACAACATTTTTGATGTGTTTAAAATCTTCGGATTCTTGAACAAGTTGTCTTCTATCTTTATCGAGCTGATAAAGAAGATCCAGATTAAAATCAACCCCTTTGTTCTTAATACCTTCCCGTAGGACCTCAGGCTCATTTCTTATAAATTTTGTGTCAAGCATGAGTATTCCGCTCCAAATCTTTCAACATTAATCAAATAACAATACCAATATTTTCCGCAAATAAGAATACTACAATACCGGGTGAAAAACTATCACAGAGAATAGAAAAAGGCAAATGGAAAGGAATAAAATTAATCTTCCCGCTCAGACGCTGTAGAACTAGTGGCTCTGCATTTTTTTAATATTTCGTCTATATTACCGGTTGAAGCCTTCATTCTCATCATAGCCGTCAAAGAAAAAGTAAAGAGTGCTATTTCAAGAAATATTGCTATAATAAACGCGGCAACATAACCCATCATCGTTAATATTCCAAAAATACTGAAGAGAAGCGTCAAACCCCAAAGAATAAAATCAACCTTCAGCATTGACTCAAATCTGATGAGCAAAAGATGATGCATGTGCTTTAGATCAGCTTCGAAAACGGGCCGTGCGCTTATCAATCTTCGCAGGAAAGCGAGGGTTGTATCGAGTAGGGGAATTGTCAAAATGAAAATACTCCCGGCAATTTTCAAGAAAATATCCTCCCCAGAAATTAAGAGCAGGAGTGAAATCAGCCCAAAAAGAAACCCAAGAAACAGGCTACCTGAATCACCCATAAAAATTTTGGCCGGGGGAAAATTATAGCGAAGAAAACCCAGAGAGGAACCTAAAATAACAACAGATACAAACACAACTATTGGTTGATTGAGTATTAAACCTGCCACGGCAAAAGCGAGAGAAGAAACAACAGCAATTCCATCGGCCAATCCATCAATACCATCAATGATATTGAAAGAAGTCGTTATAGCAAAAATCCACAAAGTAACAAAGGAAAAAACGATAATACGCGTGAACATTGAAAGATAAAAAACAGAGAAATAGCTAAGGAGTGTACTCCCGCCCACCGAGACGAAGATTGAAGCTATAATCTGAACAAGCACCTTATACTTGTAATGCAAGCTGCGGAGATCATCTATTAAAC
>JAGHBT010000237.1 GCA_021160845.1 bacterium
GTCATGCTGTTTTCGCTGACTATCTGAATATTTTTTATCAAAAGGGAAGTGGAGAGCTTGCCATATATTGTATGTCGGTTGTAGGTGCCGCTCTTGGTTTTCTTTGGTTTAACACGCATCCCGCGAAGATTTTTATGGGAGATACGGGATCCCTTGCGCTTGGGGGTGCTCTTGGAACAATAGCCGTTTTGTTGAAAAGTGAATTTCTGCTCATAATTATTGGAGGTGTTCTTGTTATTGAAACTCTTTCGGTTATCTTGCAGGTTATTTCCTTCAAGTTCAGAGGGAAAAGGATCTTCAAAATGGCCCCGCTACATCACCACTTCGAACTAAAGGGATGGAGTGAAGAGCAGGTAGTTGTGAGATTCTGGATTTTAGCGGCTCTATTTATGTTGGTTGGAATGAGTACATTGAAACTTCGATAGACAGGAATTCGGGAGAGGGATTTGTCTAAAAAGATAGCAGCAGATTACAAAAATAAAAATGTTCTGGTGTTGGGGCTCGCGAGAAGTGGCTTGGCTGCGCTGGAATTACTTGCTAAAAAGGGAGCCAACATTGTTGGGGCGGACGAAAAAAAGGACATTTCGATTCCTGACCGGTTCAAGAGCAGCAATATTCAACTCGGCCCTTTCTCGTTTGGTCTCCTTGAGAATTGTGATGAAATTGTTCTTAGCCCGGGGATTAGATCAAATCACCCTATAATTACCGAAGCGCTTAATAAATCAATACCTGTGATTTCAGAGCTGGAACTTGGATATCGTTTCGCTACGGCAAAGATTATCGCCCTTACTGGAACAAATGGAAAATCTACAACTGTCACAATGATAGAACGGATATTAACCGAATCCGGTTATGCCGCGATAGCAGCCGGAAATATTGGTAATCCCTTTTGCGCCGTCACCGAGGAATTGACGCGTGAAGGAATATTTGTGCTTGAGGTTAGCAGTTTTCAGCTTGAGATGATTTCGGGATTCAAACCGGATGTAACGGGGATACTTAATATGACTCCGGATCACCTGGACAGATACGATTCCGTAGAGGACTATTATATGGCAAAGGAGAAAATTACTGTAAACAATGATAGTAAAGACACCTTCTTCTATAATGCCGATGATAACAGGTGTAGTCAGGTAGCGGCGAGGTTTGAGGGGGGCGTCGTTCCATTTTCATCATCAATTCGCCTTGACGACGGGATTTTCCTCGATGGAGATAACATTGTTCAGGCAGCTGGCGGTGAGATAAAACAAGAGATTATGAAAACAACGGATTTAAAGGTTGTAGGTTCGCATAATGTTGAAAATGCGATGGCCGCTATTGCTTCGGTACAGGGGTGGGGGTGTTCTGCAGAATCCTGTAAAAAGGCATTGTCAGTTTTCGAGGGGCTTAAACACAGGATGGAGAGGGTTAGGAAAATCGAAGGTGTTGAATATTTTAATGATTCAAAAGCAACAAATGTTGAAGCGACTGTAAAAAGTCTTATTGGACTGGACTGCCGGATTGTTCTTATCGCTGGAGGGCTTGATAAGGGAAGTGATTTTAAAATGCTTCTCTCTCTCAATCTTATGCATGTTGTTTTAATAGGCAGCGCGGCCGGTTTAATTGAAAAGGCGCTTTTCGGGGTTGTGCCGCTTTCACACGCAAAAACTATGGAAGAAGCAGTTCAAAAAGCCCACGATGTGAGTCTTCCCGGGTCATGCGTTGTTTTGTCACCGGCTTGTGCCAGTTTTGATATGTTTACAGATTTCAGGCACAGGGGGAATCTTTTTGTTGATAGTGTAAACAAACTTGGGGTTGGCTAAATTGATCGAAAGAAAGAAATATGATGTATATTTGCTTTGGGCTACGCTCCTTCTCGCGGTTCTGGGAATGGTAATGGTTTCGTCCGCCACCCAGGTAATTGCCAAGGAAAGGTACGCGACTCCTTATTTCTTTATGCAGCGAGAGGCCATGCATTTGGGTATCGGAATACTGTTTCTGCTTGTTTGCATGAGAATCCCCTTTGAAATTTACAGAAGAATTTCAGTAATAATGCTTGTTATTTCAATTTTGTTACTTATCGCTGTTTTGCTATGGGGTAAGGAGATAAGAGGGGCAAGGAGATGGCTCACTATATACCATGTTACGATTCAACCGGTTGAGTTGGTTAAGTATTCTCTAGTCATATTCATAGCTGATTTAATCGCCAGGGGGAGGGGTGGAACTAGAAGATTCAAAGAGGGGTTCCTGCCGATTTTTATCTTTTCAATTGTGATTGCGTTTTTGCTTGTACTTCAACCTAATATCAGTAACGCCATTTTGATTATTGCGCTTTCAATGACACTTCTCTTTCTTGGAAAATGTAAATTTAGCCATTTGGCAGGGTATTATGGAGCGGTTGTTATTGCCTCGGCGCCCTATCTTTATTTAAGGCCTCATGTGTATAACAGGTTTTTAGGGATATTCAACAGGGGGGAGTTTGTTCTCGCTCAGAACTGGCATGTTAGACAATCCCTTATTTCTCTCGGCTCAGGTTTTCTTTTTGGATGTGGCCTCGGAAACGGGCATCAGAAATTCAACTTTCTACCCGACGCCCATACGGATTTTATTTATTCTATTATCGGTGAGGAGATCGGAATAGCAGGAACCTTATTTGTCCTTACTATATTTGTCTTTATGTTCTTCAGGGTTTTAAAAATAACGAGAAATGCACCAAACACATTTGGACGTTTTCTCGCTCTTGGAATAGGGCTGGTAATTTTTTCTACCGCTCTGATCAATATTTGTATGAGTATTGGGTTGCTCCCGACGATAGGGCTTCAATTGCCATTTGTTAGTTATGGCGGAACTTCTCTTGTGACATCAATGGCCGCAACCGGTGTTTTGTTAAATATATCCAGGAATGGAAAAAGGAATACGGCGAAAGGTCATTTTTATAGCGCCGGAAGGCGTATCCGTCCCGTGTTTGCCAGGCGAATCAGGGAGAATGGGGGAGGTTTAGTTAAATGAAGGTTATTTTCGCGGGAGGAGGGACCGGAGGGCATCTATATCCGGCTTTGGCACTGGCCGATGAAATGAAAGCGAGAATACAACCATTTGAGGCCTTGTTTGTGGGTACGAAATTGGGTATGGAAACAAGAATACTGCGGGAGTATGGGTA
>JAGHBT010000209.1 GCA_021160845.1 bacterium
CTTTTACTTCTTTTCCAAATAAAGATCTTTCAATATGAATAATTTTCATTTTTTTTGTGTTGTTTCTACCACCAGCAGCTCTAATAAGGTCACCACTTAAACTCCGCGCATATGGAAAAAGAATCTTTACTTTCTTCTCTGGAAAATTGTCCCTAACCATTCGTACTGCGGGCGCCAAATCTGAATCGCCTGAAATCAGCAGTAATAAATCGTACGAATTTTTAAATCCTTCAAGCAACATATGCAATGCTATGTTTACATCAGTTTCTTTTTCTTCGTGCGATTTCCATTTAGATCCACAATTCCTACATTTATAATCCTTTTTTTTAAATCTACCCATTACAGTTTTTACTCCAATTGCCTGCAAAGCTTTCAAATATTCCCTATGTCTCTTGTATGCATTGGGTTTCCAAGTTGCAAAGGCTGAAAAATAAAAGATCTGTGATAAATCGAAATCAGAGGAAGGAACAAATTGTTCACAGAGTAAACGTAGATTTAACCATTTCAAATAATCTCGGTTAAGATCTGCAACAGAATGATAAAGATTGAAGCCATCTATGAATGCAGTTACTCTCATAATCCCCAAAAAATAGAAAGGCCCACAGACCGTGGCCCATGGGCTCTACAGGGACGAACCCTGTAGGATGAACTAATTAATTTATAGCAAGATTCATAAAAATTGGCAACCCCTAAAATAATATTTCTTTTTTATGAGTTATTTATCATAAATTACACTTGAAAAATAACTTTCTTAATCTTGGCCAATTTTATAACAGTAAAGCCTCTTTGTGCAAGATAAATTATATTTTCGCGCTATTTCATATAACATTCCAGGCATTCCCGACGCCCAATAGGGTGTCCCGAAGGGCAAGGCGCGCTCCGCGCCGATGCGGGAATGCTCTTGATAATTATTAGAGGCGGCCTCGCTAACGATATATAATCGTCAGTGAGCCAAATAACGAACAAGCAATAGTGCTTGTCCGAAAAAAGGAGGCCGCCCTATGAGATACTACTGTGGATTGGATCTTAGTGCAAGAGATTGTCAGGTTTGTGTGATCGATGATGATCTTAATATTCTGATCCCGAAGAAAGTGAAAAACGAATTGCCACGGATTCTTACTCTTATCGAACCTTTCAAAGACGATCTTGAAATCGTTGTCGAGAGCACTTTCAATTGGTACTGGCTAGTCGATGGGCTAAAGGAGAAAGGTTACGATATTTGTCTCGCACACACGCTTGGACTGTTCATGATAACAGGCGCCAAGGTTAAGACTGACAAACGTGACGCCTTCGCTCTGGCAAAGCTCCTTAAGGCAGGCATGATCCCAAAGGCCTATATTTATCCCTGCGAGTCCAGGCCTGTCCGGGATCTTATTCGAAGACGCTCCAGTCTTGTACAACTAAGAGCTGAGGAATACGGCTCACTAAGAAGATTACTTCTCAGAGAAGGTATACTCAAGCATAGCCGTAACGATATCAAACACACCGTAAAAGAAGATCTAAATGAATGGTTTCAACATCCTATGATAATACTTCGCGCTCGATTTCAGCTGGAGCGAATAGAAATATTCAGCCGGCAAATTGCAGAACTTGAATCAACAATACTCTCTAATGCCGAAAAGAAACCGGAGTACAAGCTTCTTACCACCATCCCCGGCATTTGGAAGATACTTGCTATGACTATTATGTATGAAGTTGGTGAGATATCAAGATTTGAGAACGCGAAACATTTCAGCTCTTACACCCGTGTAGTTCCCGGGATCGCTCAGTCCGGATCAAAAAAAGGCAGAGGAAGAGGCAGTAAGTAGGGCAACCCATATCTTAAATCAGCTTTCAGTCAGGCTGCCACCTATGCCGTGCGTTATTACCCCAAAATCAGACACTGTTATGACAAACATCTAAATCGTCACCGGGGCAGAGCCAGAAAACTTATTGCTTACAATATCATCGCTCACAAAATCGCCGTTGCCGCTTACTGCGTACTTCGTGATGGTACTAAGTACAGGGAGGAACTTATGTTTGGAAATTAACTTCGGCAGGGAGACCGTTATTTCGGACGCATAACTGGGATGATCCCATACGCTTTTGATTGAAAACAGTCTCCTTGCTTTATTTCTTAAAGTTGATCTGCCCGGGCCGATAGCTCGTATATAACTGGCGTGACATCTTGTCAACCCGAACCTCGTGAATGAGATCGGTTCGGTACCGATGATCTTCTGGTGCCAGTCTCGATTCTTTGAGACAGCGGAGAGCATTAAATAGCTCCCCGCAGAGCCCGTTTGGCTGTTTGGTGCAGGTTAATCCTGTCACCCTTTTTGAAGTAATGAGTTGGATCAATGGAAAGAAAAACAAATATTGTGCTCGGTAAGCTTACAATAGAACAAAACATCTCCCGGAGAGATGTTAATGGAATAATGTTTTCTCTTGACAAGCCGCCTCTATTGGCTGTTATCTGATGTCATCGCGTTTGATTACTCCCCCAATAGACGTACCCAATGTACCAACAAATATACTTAATATCAATAATTCAAAATGATTTGCACTTTTTGCTTAGACTTGTATAATTGCCAACGGAACATAAAAGGAGGAATAA
>JAGHBT010000042.1 GCA_021160845.1 bacterium
GTGTATAGCAAATGGTAGCTACGACCTTTTATTATCCGGCTGGGTTATTGAATCGAACAACCCGGATGATTTCTATTCCCAGGTAATAGGTGTAGGGTCAGAGAAGTCGGTTTTTGGAGTAAGCTGGGAAAATATGAAATTTGACTCCATGATTCTTGAAGCGAGAAAAACGGTGTCTCTTAATAAACAATATAAACTTTATACAGCCGCGGAGAAGATCTTTTTTGATGAATGCCCATGGATAATCCTTGCCCATCCCAACAAACTTTGCGCCTACAATAAAAATATCCAGGGTATTAATGTAACACCTACCGCCGAGATGAGGTTTTTTAATGTAATAAAGAACTAGTTGGTATAGTTTGTTTCAGGATTATTCTTTGAATGAAGATATAAATTCAGTAACAACCATCAACGCTTTTTCCCCGGTTAAACTGCCTTTGAAATGTTCTAGGGTTTTTCCTGTAAGATAGTTTATTAATTTGGTTATTTCTATCTTTGGGATTTCAATTGACTTTAGAAATTTGATAATTTCACTTTTAGCTTTTTTGCCTTCCAGAAGCGAGATTACGGAAATGGCTTTGACGGGTGTAACAGGTTTGGGAGCGCATGTTTTTTCCAGCAGGTATGGTAAAAGTTCCAGTGGAAGGCCTTTTTGATCCATCTGTTTTAGAGTGGATAGAAAGGCGTTATCGCTGAATTTTGGAATAGTTCCACTCTTTGATAAAGAGCGAAGTCTTTCTAGGATAAAGAAAGCAAGAGATTTGTTGTCAAAAGAGGTTTCTCTGCAGGCGGAATTGAAGAGGTGCCTTTTCGGTGAGATGCTCATCCTTCTTGCTGTTTCTGGGGACAGTCCGGTTTTATTGTACTTTTTCTCCAGTTCCCATGGGGGGGTGGGGAGTGTGTTTTTTATCTTTTCAAGTTTTTCTTCAGTAATAACGATTGGTGGGAGGTCTGTGTCGGGATACATTCTGTTTGGGCCCGGCAGGATTCTCTCAAACGCGGTGGTTCCGTCCGGCAAGGCTTGGCGTGTTTCGTTAGGAACGCCATCAAGGGCTTCTATAGCTCGTATTTTGATCTCTTTGATGGCTGTCTCGATATCTGTCGGATTTCCCCAGACAATAACGATCGCGTCATTTTCTTTACTTCCAAGTTTCTTTTTTGTTTTTGTCCACTCAGAGCTTGAAAATGTTTCGCCTTTCATGTCGGAATGGGCAATGTTGGGAAGTATGTCCAGACAGGCAATTACGCGAACTCGATCTGATATTTCTTTAGCGAAGGTTGTTTCGGGTTGTGTTTTTGTTGACATAATTTCATGGTACCCCTCAAGAAGAATGGCATATACTTCACCGTGTTTCTTGAGTATTTCAGCCACAGGGTAGTACTGTGTGTTTTTTACAATATCAGTGATTTTTTTAGTTTCAGCGCGAAAGCTGGTTTTGCTTATCTTTCTTCTTTTTAGCTCATTGGTTATATCGAGAAGCGCCCTCTGGCGAAAAGCCTCGTTGTGTACGAGGAGTGGAATTGTCGGTATCCCGGACACTCCTTTTATCTCAACTCTGCGGCCACCCTTAATTGATACATTAACATCCTGTCTGGCAGAACCGATCCCTCTCCTGACCTTCCCTGTAGAACGAACCAGCCATCTTAAGGTTTGAGCAACATCGGCGACCTCTTGAGGGGTTTTCATGTCCGGGGTGGTAACTGTTTCGACCAGTGGGATACCAAGCCTGTCAGCTCTGTAGACTCTGTTGTGTCCGTTGTCACTGATTTCTCTGCACGCGTCTTCTTCGAGACCAAGCTGAATAATTCCTATTTTTTTCCCTCGATGCGGAATCCACCCGTCCACCCCAAGGATGGTGGTTCTTTGAAATCCTGTGGGAATTGAGCCGTCAAGGTACTGTTTTCTGGCTATATGGATTTCACCTACAAGTTTGCAGTTGAGCAGCATGGTGATTTCAAGAGCTATATTAAGGGCTTGTTCGTTGAGTTCAAAGGGAGGAGTGTCATCCATTTCATACGTGCAAACGGTTTTACTATCAATCTGGTAGGTAATTTCCTTTTTTGTCTTGAACTCCATAAGCGCTGTACCGTCGTATTCGCCCAGCTCGGAGAGTGTCGGCCTCATGTGTCTTAATATTTCAGCGTCATACTTGTCCGTATAGGTATCAACAACGGGGCAGCGGCAGAAGAGTTTCTTTTCGGTAAGAAGCTGCTGATGGATTTCAAGCCCGCTCTTTAATCCGAGAGCGTGGTAATCCGCCGGAGTTGCTTCGTTAAATCCTTTTATTTTTCTCAAAAACAGTTCTTTCTTTAAATTCTAGCAGTCGAAATAGAGTTGATGTTCATAGGGATGAGGACGATTCATTATTTGTACGATATCCTGCTCGTGTTTAATTTGAATCCAGTCTTCGATCATCGATTCTGAAAAGACATCTCCTTTTAAAAGGAATTCGTGATCCTCTTTTAGAGCTTCCAGGGCTTCACTAAGAGACCCGGGAAGTAATTTTATTTTGTTTCTTTCATCAGGTTTTAGTTGGAAAACATCAATGTCAAAGGGCCCGAATCCAAGTTCTTTGGGGTTAAGGCTTCTTTGGATTCCGTCTATTCCGGCCATGAGTTGAGCCGCCATTGAGAGATAAACATTGCAGGTAGCGTCGGGTGGGCGGAATTCTATTCTCTTTTGTTCCGGGCTTGTAGCGTATTTTGGAATTCTGATTGCGGCGGACCGGTTAGCCAGAGAAAAGAATCTGTGAACCGGGGCTTCGTAACCCGGGACAAGGCGTTTATAGGAGTTTGTACTGGGGTTTGTTATTGCCAGCAGCGCGGGTGCGTGAATAAGAAGACCCGCTATATATTGATGCGCCAGCTTGCTGAGGCCGGCATAACCATCTTTGCTGAAAAAGGCCGGTTTTTCATTTTTGAAGAGATGCTGATGAAAATGCATACCGTTTCCCGGTTCTCCATAGATAGGTTTGGGCATGAAAGTAGCCTTTTTCCCGGATTCGTGCGCTGTCATCCTTGAGAAGTATTTTACCATCATTGAGATATCGCCCATTCTGGTAATGGGACCGGATATTACTTCTATCTCGACTTGTCCATGACCGCCGACTTCATGGTGATGGTAAGTAACCCCTACCCCAGCTTCTTCGAGAAGGGTAACAATTCTATTTCGAATATCTGCAAGCGTATCTTCGGGAGGGAGAGCGTGGTATCCACCTGATTCCTCAAGCCCAAAATTGTCTTTGAATAAACCTTCAGAGGGTATAATTTCATAACCGCAACTTGTTTTTGAATTTTCAACATATATTTCATCGAAGATATGAAATTCAAATTCGGGACCCCATATTGATCGGTTGGCTTTCCCTGTTGTAGCAAGGTATTCTTCAGCCTTTTGTGAAATTAGCCGGGGATCTCTTCCAAAGGGTTTTTTTGAGTCAGGTTCAACTATTTTGCAAATAAAAGAAATGGTAGGTTCAACTTGAAAAGGATCGATAAAAGCAGCGCCGAGATCAGGAAGTAAAGAAAGATCTCCAGACTCGATTGTTTTAAACCCCTGAAAATTTGATCCATCAAACCCGACTCCATCGGAAAGGAGTTTCTCGTCGGCTCTTGACGATGGAAGAGTTATATGATGCCACCTTCCGATAAAATCGGTAAATTTAAGATCAATATGTTTTATTCCCCTTTGCTTGATCATTTTTTTAAGTTCATCAAGAGTAGAAAAGATAGCGTTACCTCCATTCAACTAAAACCTGTAGCTTCAAAAGATAAACATTTTTGAAGTAGACTTTCAATATATTGGATAAAATTCAGTCTTTCAAGCAATAAATCATATTAGGAAAATAGAGTTAACAGGGGGATACTTTTACTAATGTGTTCCTTTTGTAAACCGGAATATTCTTAAGGTTTCTGAATTTCAACCGAGAGACAAGATATAGCCTTTTTTTTGAGTAGACGAAGTAATATTTTGTTTTGACCATGATTAATATTAAGAGAAAAGGTAGATGTGAATAAAGAAGCCCTTTTGGATAAGAAAAAGTCTGTTTCCAAAGCAACAGAATATTATGATTCAGAAATGATGCAGCTACTGCTGTATATGTTAAAGAAGCGTGCGGTAGAGATATTTAAAGCTGATATGTGTTTTATAATGCTTTTAATAGAGGATGAATTTGTAGTAGAAGGTGTTGAAGGGACAGATTATGAAGATATTTATGTTGGCAAAAAAGTAATTGCCGGAAAAGATTTGTTAGGGAAGATTGCTTATCTAAAAAAGCCGAGTATAATCTCGGATATAAAAGAATTTGCCAAGGATTTTTCTATCAGTGATGAAATTATTTTGCCGCGATCTTTAATGGCTTCTCCCCTGTGGTTTGGGGGAGAGATGTTGGGGGTAATAAGCGTTTGCAGGAATAAGGAAACGGGTTTCTATGTGGATAATGATATAGAACAATACACAAACTTTGCTGAGCAAATAGCAGTTTCGATTGGTTCACAGAGGCTTGTTGATATCAGAACGGCTGAGTTGAAAAGAACGAGAAATAAATTAATGGACGTTAACAACAAACTAAGAAAAGGCATGGAAAAAGAAAAAAAAGCGCATAAAACAATTGTTAATCAGCTGAGTATAATAGAGAAGCAACACAATGGCTTGCTGGCAAAGAATCATGAAATAGATAAGATTAATGAAGAATTGTTAGAAAAATCACTGATAACCGAAAGAAGTGAAAAGGAATTCAGGAACCTTGTTGAGCATGTTAATGAAGGAATAGTTATTGTTCAAAATGATGTGATTAAATACGCGAATCCCTGTTTTGTAAATGCTGTTGGAGGCGATTTAGAATCGTTGATAGATAAAAATTTCTTTGATTTTTTCGATGATAAAACGGTTGATCAATTGAATCTGGATTTTCAGGAAATTCTAGGGAATGATAGACAGTCTAAAAATATTTATGAATTGAGTATGAACAATAAAAATGGTAAGAGAGTTAACATCGAGGTAAGTTGCAACGTAACAACATTTGAGGAGGATATTGCTTTTCTCGTATATATTCATAATACGACTGAACGTTATGAATTACAGGAAAAACTTGCAAAGGCTCAAAAGCTCGAATCTATCGGACAGCTGGCCGCCGGTATCGCGCATGAAATTAATACTCCGACCCAGTATGTAAGTGACAATGTTCACTTTTTCAAGGATAGTATCGAGGATTTAGAATCAATAATTGTGAAATATAAGGAGCTTGTTGAATCTATAGAGAAAAAAAATATTTTTTCGGAAGATGTAAAGAAAATTAAAGAATTTGAGGAGGAAATTGACCTTGACTATTTGCTCAAGGACATTCCGGATGCGATAGACCAGTCGCTTGAGGGCCTCAGCCGGGTAGCAAAGATCGTCCGTTCCATGAAGGAGTTTTCTCATCCGAGTGAAGGAAGCATGACATTGGTCGATCTTAATAAAGCAATCGAAACAACAACTACAATCGCGAGAAATGAGTACAAATATGTTGCCGATCTTGAACTGAAGCTCGATTCTTCCCTTCCTTCTGTTTATTGTGATCCGAATGAAATCAATCAAGTTGTTTTGAATATATTGGTTAACGCGGCACACGCGATTGAGGATTTCATCGGAGACAGATCTGGTGAAAAAGGGAAGATTACAATACAAACAGCAAAAGTGGGTGAAGTTGTAGAAATCAGGATAAGTGATACCGGAAGCGGTATTCCTGAAGAAATAAGAGAGAAAATATTTGATCCCTTCTTTACGACAAAAGAGGTTGGAAAAGGGACAGGGCAAGGCCTCGCGATATCACGATCCATAATTGAAGATAAACATAACGGGCATATTGAAATAGATTCAGAGGTGGGGAAAGGCGCTGTTTTTGTAATTAAATTGCCTGTGGAGGGAAAGCCCGTGAAAGTTGAAGAAAAATAACAAGATTGTGAAATCGTTAGGGGCAAGAGAATAGCTTAAGTGTAAATAGTATGAACTGGAAAATCCTTTTTGTAGATGATGAAGCAAATATTCTTAAAGGGCTTCGCCGTATGTTGAGGGGCATGCGGAAGGAGTGGGAGCTGCAATTTGCCGGCGGGGGTGAAGAAGCCCTTGAAAATCTTAAAACGGATCATTTTGATGTTATAGTAACAGATATGAGAATGCCCGGAATAGGTGGGGCAGACTTACTGAAGGAAGTTGCTAAAAAATACCCCAATGTAATAAGGTTTGTTCTCTCAGGTCAGGCAAGGGATGAATCGGTGCTTGAGGTTGTAAATCCGGCACACCAATTTCTGATAAAGCCAAGCCAGGCAGATCGCATAAAGTCCTCTTTATGTAAAGCAATGAATTCGCTGTATATAATCCACAATGATGTGCTCAGGGGAAAATTGACAAATCTCTTGTCCATACCTGTACAGGACATAGCCTTGAAGGAATTATCACTTGAATTAACCAGAGAAAAGCCTGATATCCAGACACTTTCATCTATTGTTACAAGTGATGTTGGGATAACAGCTAAATTATATAAGCTTTTGAGTTCTTCATTCTTTGGGACTTCTATGAGTGTTATGGATTCCAATAAACTTGTAGAGATACTTGGAATAGGTATTATAAAGAAATTATTGGAGATGAACGGGTTTTTTGCTGTATACGATGTGGGTGCCAAGATGGGGGAATGTGTGAAGGAAATATCTGATCATAGTAGGAAGGTCTCGATTCTGGCTGGGAAGATAGCGGAGACGGAAACGGAGGATAGCGAAATAATTAACGCGGCGAAAATTGCGGGGTTGTTGCATGATATGGGAAAGCTTGTAATGCTTGCCCTTGAGATTGTTGACGAAGAGCAAATTCCTTATATGGGAAATGAATACGGCAGCGCTTTCAAGCAAATTGAGCGGGAACAGGGAACAAGCCACTCCGAACTTGGAGCAGCTCTTGCCGGACTCTGGGGATATCCTTCTACTGTTATTGACACAATTCGGTTTCATCACAATCCCTCGTTACTCGGAGAAAAGAGTTTTTCAACCCTGACAGCGGTGCATACTGCCGAAGCAATGCTCTCCGGTGATCGTCTTGATATGTCTTGGGAACACCGTCTCGACAGTGATTATTTAAATTCCCTTGGGCTTGAAGGGTTTGAAGAAAGACTGAAAGGGATTGTCGATAGAGAGCTTAAAGAGGATATGTTCGTATGATTGATAAAATATTATGTGTTGATGACGAGCCTAATATTCTTCTTGCCTATAGAAGACAGTTGAAAAAAAAGATTAAGAATGTTGATACCGCCCTTGGCGGCGAAGAAGGACTTAATGCCCTGGATTCAAAGGGTCCTTACGCCGTAGTAATCTCAGATCTAAGAATGCCCGGAATGTCCGGAATACAGTTTCTTGCCAGAGTTCGTAAGAAATCACCCGATACGGTGAGAATTATGATTACAGGGTTCGGCGATCTTGAGTCGGCGATGTCCGCGGTAAACGATGGAAATGTCTTCCGTTTTTTGACAAAGCCTGTAGATACTGATCTTTTTGTAAGGGCGCTCAAGGATTCCTTGGAGCAGTATCGTCTGATAACTGCCGAACGCGAATTGCTCGAAAAGACACTCAACGGGAGTGTTAAGGTTATGACGGAGGTTTTGTCCCTTGTAAATCCCATAGCCTTTAGCAGGACCACGCGACTTAAACGTTACGCGGCGCATATCGCGAAGAGACTAGGGGTAACAGAAAAATGGAAGGTTGAAATGGCGGCGATGCTTTCTCATATTGGTTGTATAACGCTCCATCCGGATATATTGGAAAAGGTGTACGCGGGACAGGATCTAAAGGAAGAAGAAAGGAAAGCCTTTTCGTCTCATCCGAAAATTGGCAGCAAGCTTCTTGAAAATATTCCGAGATTGGAAGATATCGCTGAAATTATAGGTAACCAGCTTAATCCGCCGCAAGTGGGGGGGGAATCGATTAGCCCCGATATTGACTTCGTTTCTCTGGGCTCTCAGATTCTAAATGTTGTAATTGATTTTGACAAATTTCTGGTGCATGGCAATTCAAAGGAAACAGCGCTCAGAAGGCTTAAGAAAAATCAGGAGCATTATAATACAGGAATTGTAGAAATGCTTGAGGATATTGAGGTTGATTCTGTAGAGATGAATCGCCGATCTTTGGAAGTTGAGAATATGAATATGGGGATGATACTTGATGAAGATGTTAAGACTATCCGAGGGCTTTTGCTTGTGGCCAAAGGGCAGGAAATAACATTCTCTGTTCTGGAGCGTTTGAAAGGGTTTTCACTTAGGAAGGAAGTAAAAGAACCGATAATGGTTCTTGTTCAGCATGCAGACAATGCGGATCAGCCTGTGCGGGTTTAGTATCAGTTCGTGATGTGTTGACAGCGGAAAATAAACAGGGGGAAGAATAGGGTAAATACAGAATCGGGGACGTTCCCGCCTCCGATTCTGTGTAACAGATTATGCAGAATATTATTCTTTAGCACCAAGAGGCCATACGGTTTTGCCGTAGGCTTCATTAATGCACTCTTAAGAAAAGATTGATCTTTGAAGAAGCAGGATATTGAATATCCTGACTTGTTGTAAAGGTTTTTTAGTATTTCATATTTATTTCTTTGAAAGGTGGCTTGCTATTTTAGTTTTTCTGGTTATACAATACTACAAGATGTTGCTCGCTGGACGGTGTTTCCCTATGAATATTGGGGTAGAGGCGCTCAATCGCAAATAAGTTTAAGGATATGGAGGAGAATAATGGAAGAGAATATACGCGAGATATTAAAAAAGATTGGTGAAAATCCAAAAAGAGAAGGATTGATCAAAACGCCTGCGCGGGTGAAGGAAGCACTCTCCTTTCTGACGAGCGGTTATAAGGTTGATGTTGGAGAAGTAATGTCCGGTTTTATTCTTGAAGAAGAATATGATGAGATGATAGTTGCCAGGGATATCAGTTTATACAGTTTGTGTGAGCATCACATGCTCCCGTTTTTTGGAAAATGTCATGTTGCTTACATTCCAAATGGAAAGATTATAGGGCTCTCAAAAATCCCCAGAGTAGTAGAACTTTTTTCCCGAAGGCTTCAGATTCAGGAGAGATTGACAAATCAGATAGCAAAAGCCATGATGGATTATCTCAATCCTAAGGGGGTGGGGGTGATAATAGAAGCAGTTCATCTCTGTATGGCTATGCGCGGGGTACAGGAACGTGACGCGGTCATTATTACCAGCTCTATGCTCGGAGCTTTTAGAGATGACAGCAAGACAAGGATGGAGTTTCTTAATCTTATTGGGGGAAACGGCAATCATAAGTGGTAAATGGAGGGGGTGATCCCCTTGTTTTATTAAAGGAAACATGATGAGCAAAAGTCTAAGGATCTGTTTTCCCCTGTTAATGGTACTTCTTGCTGTTCCAATGGAGGTTAGAGCAGCCGATCACGCGGTTATTCTCCAATATCACCTTTTTGGAAGCGGACTTCTCCCTTCCACAAGTGTGACTGTCGAGCGGTTCAAAGATCAACTGGATGCTCTTGAAGAAAATAATGCCTCTGTGTGGCCTCTTTCTGAAATCATCTCTTATCTTAAACAGGGGAAAAGTCTACCGGACATGTGTGTAGGTATAACGATTGATGATGCGTACAGATCAGTTTACGAGAAAGCATATCCCCTTCTTGTGGAGTACAAATTCCCCGCCACGGTTTTTGTTGCTACAGAAGGCGTGGACATGAATCTGAAAACCTATTTGAGTTGGGATCAGATGCGCGAAATGCGCGAGCATGGGATCACCTTTGCCAGCCACACTCACAGTCACGCTTATATGATACGAATGCGGGAGGGTGAATCGGAAGCAGAATGGGAGAGCAGGGTCAAAAAAGATATAGTTACTTCGGTTAAAAGACTGGAGTCGGAGCTTGATATCCATGTTGATTTTTTCGCATATCCATACGGCGAATATAATACACGGCTTAAGGGAATTGTAAAAGAGCTTGGTCTTGTTGCCTTCGGCCAGCAATCAGGAGCTATCTGGAGTGGAAGCGATTTTGCCGCTTTGCCGAGATTCCCTGTTTCTGGAAGATATTCCGAGATCAAATCATTTAAAACCAAAATCCGCAGCCTCCCCCTGCCGGTGATATCGGAACAACCGGAAAGTCCTATCCTTTCATCCGGGAATCGGCTGCCGGTATTAAGATTAAAACTTAAGCCAGGGGATTATATTCGTGGTTCGATTGCTTGTTATGTAAGCGGTCAGGGAAAAGTGGATATTAAGTGGATTAGCAAGGAAAATAATATTTTCGAGGCGGTGGCGAAATATCCACTCTCAAAAGGGCGGAGCCGATACAACTTCACCGCCATGCATAAAAATGGTGGAAGGTACTATTGGTACAGCCATCTCTGGATAACCCCCACCTCAAGTTTTTGATGTTACAGGCGTTTTCTCTTTGTAAGCAGAATAACGGAACGAAGTTCCTTCGCATTCTTCGCGCGGGTCCATTCATTATCGAAGTCCTGATCCTGCAGTATCTGGGCTATAAACATCAGAGCCCGAAGATGAAAATTTCTTTCGTCTTTCGAGCCCAGAAGCGCGAAAACAGTTTTAACGATTTCACCCTCCTTATTCCAGATTATACCTGCCCGGTTTCTGACAAGAACTATGTCAAAGCGATTTTTGCCCTCGACTATTACATGAGGGATTGCGTGGGGAATAGCCACTCCGGGATAGACAAGGGTAGAGGCCTCTTCTTCACGGATTTTAAATTTTTTCTCAACTTCTTCCCGGTTAATTCCCCAGCGGCCCGCTATAACCTCTGATATCTCTCTGAAGATTTCTTCCCGGGTCATCGGTTCGTTCAGGTCCAATACTTCAGCTTGCTGAATAATTCTGTCGAAACGGTCCAGAACTATTTCGTTTCTTTCGATGAGAATATCCAGAAGTTCTGCTTCCAACTCCTTATCGTCGTCTTTAAGTTCCGGTGCGGTGAGATTTTCCACCATAGTGATAAACGCTGATTTGCGTTTTACCCTTCGGCGGGCGTAAAGGAAATACCAGAGAAGGGCCAAAGCTACAAAAATTGTGGCTACTGATATGGTGAATGTTCCCATACTGAAAATCAGTACAATGTAGCAAATAATCCCAATAATCTGGATGACCGGAAAGAAGGGTGACTTGAAGGTTGGTTTATAATTGGAGATTTTTGAATACCGTACGACTATTAATGATAGATTCACCATCACGAAGAGCAACAGCATAAAGAGGGAAGCGACTTTTGCAAGTTTCTCCAGGTTAAAAGTAAATATGGCAAGCAGTATAAAAAGAGAGGTTAGCAGTATCGAAATCGTCGGAGTTTTTCGTTTCGGGCTGAATTTGGAAACAAAGGAGGGTAAAAGGTCATCCCTTGCCATGGAAAGTGGTACTCGCGATGCTGCCATAATGCCTGCGTTGGCGGTTGTAATAAAGGCCAGGATCGCGCCCGAGGCGGTAACAATAAGAAAAATCCTGGATGCAAGGGGATTGCTGGTAAAATGGAGGACGGAATCAGTCACCGGCATAAGAGAAATGGAAAGTTGCTCATGTGGAAGTACACCAACCATAATAAAAATCACAAGCAGATACAAGGATTGCACAACTATAAACGCAGAAAATGCGCTTTTGACAAGAATCTTGTGAGGGTTTTTTATTTCTTCGGCCATACTGGCGATTTTCGTCAGTCCTCCGTATGAAATAAATACCATCCCGGCTGCCAACAGTATTTTATCCCACTTTATCGGAATAATCCGTCTGTAGGGCTCAAAATCCATAGCGCGGTATCCAACCAAAACGAAGCCGGTCAGTATGGCAAGCAGGAATACAACCATTACTACCTGTACCTTGCTGGAAGACTTAAGGCTAAACAAATTAAGCGCGGTGAATACAACGCATGCGGAAGCGGCAAAGAATTTTATCTGCATCTCCGTAATATCCGGGAGGAGAAGAGAAACAAAAATTCCTATACCAACCAGAGCAAAAGCGCTTTTAAGGCCGATGGAAAACCAGTTGGCAACTCCATTTATTACCCCGGCAGCGGTTCCAAGAATTCGTTCGGAGAAAAAATATGTACCACCCGCTTTCGGCATAGCGGTGGCAAGTTCCATTTTGGAAAAGAGAGCCGGTAACATCAGAATCCCAGCGATAAAATAGGAAATAATAATACCAGGCCCCGCCACTTTGTATGCAACAGCAGGCAGAACGAAAAGCCCGGAACTGATCATCGACCCTGCCGCTATAGCGAAGACTTCAATTGAGTTGAGTTCTTTTTTTAGTTTCATAACATGCAGTATGGAGTAATTTTGGCAATTAGAAAAGAAGTTCTTGTGAGATTATTTATAAATTTTGTCCGGAAGGTTCAGTTTTATTTATTAATATCCCGCAGTGATTTATTCCTCAAGCTCCTTGAATTCACCTAGCATCTTTGTGAAGATGTGTATGGCAAGCAGTCCCAGGATCATGTGAGCGGCAAGGGAATACCACACAAAGTCGGGATGATTAATTGAACAAAAGTATCCATAGAGTGATGTATATGTAACTCCGCTTAAAGCTCCCCCAATACCTGTTGAGAGGAAATTGGTTCCCATATAAAGCCCCGCCTTTTCCTTTGGCGCTATCCAGGTGATATATTCCTGAATCC